>CAMYXL010000001.1 GCA_947303255.1 uncultured Clostridia bacterium
ACGAGCAGGCTGAGGAAGTTTGCGCATTCATCCGTGGCGTCATCGCTGAGCTCTACGATGCAGACGCTGCAGCTGCTATGACGATCCAGTACGGCGGATCCTGCAATGCTAAGAACGCTGCAGGCCTCTTCGCTCAGAAGGACATCAACGGCGGTCTCGTTGGCGGTGCTTCCCTCAAGGCTGAGGACTTCTCCGTTATCTGCAACGCATAAGATAACTTTTTGAAGTAAACATACGGGGTATCTCACAAGTTGTGGGATGCCCCTTTTAATATGTCCTTTTTTCGAAAATAAACACCTGCCGCAAATATCAAAGACCGTTGAGAAGAAATGGTCGATGTTATAGAATCGAATTAATCGTTTTAAAGGAGGGTGTGTATGATCAAGAAATTTCTCAGTTTAGTGCTGTCAGTTGTATTGGTAACTGGACTTTTTGCGGCCAACGTTTTCGCAGATGAAAACAAAGGACAGGAACTGGTCTTTAAAAACGATGTGGCTGAGGCAGATTACGATAAGTCCGAGGATCCGGATGGTTTTTACTTTACTTTGGATAAGTCGGCTTATGTCGGTATTGTGTCTCAAAATGAGTATGATGTGGAACTGACGGGAGATAATACCATAATGCGTTTCATTATTGGTTCGCCTGAAGCAGTTTATCTTAATCCCGGAAAATACTATATCAAAGATAAATCCCCGACAACTGATCATCTGACAGTTAGTCTTCTCTATTTTGATGTCGTACTCACACGTGACGGACAAAAATATGATCTGCTTGGTACAAGGAATGTCTTCGGTATGGGTGCAGGTGAATCATATTCGGTGGAAGTGTCAGCACATGAGGGCCACGATTACAAATTTAAATGGGCATGCCAGAGTTCTGTTGCTTCATCAGGTATCATAGAGTCGTCAAAGGCTGATTTTGTGTTTCCTTCAAATGTTAAAAAGGATGAGCTGGCTTTGCTGATCATAAATGGTGATAAGCAGATAGCGATGCCTTTTTACGTATGGGTGGATGAACATCTTACTTTTGACAGAGGATTTATCAATAATCACATAGTCGACCCGAACGGAACGATCACTTTTACATATTCGGGTAAAGGTGATAAATATACTGAGGCAGGCAGTTGGAATGACTTTGAAGAAGAGGTTACATATAATAATGTAACTGTCCCGTTTATCTCCAGAGGACAGATGTTCGGAAAAACAAACTATGCAACTGCCATGACGATGGATTATGTATTCGTTAAAGATCTTACTTCTGCAGAAAAGATCAAAGTAGGAGATAAGTACCAAATATCTCTAACTGATATAGAACCTGATGACGAAGACAGTATAGATTCATTTGTAACAGATAAATATCAGCAGATATACTCCTTCACACCGGAGAAGACAGCAACGTATTCATTCAAGTCATACGGCCAGGCTGATCCATATTGTGCTCTCTTTGATTCAGATTTTAAGTGCATAGCTTATTCGGATGATCCTGTAGATTGGTGGACGTTTGAAACACTGAACAGATATTTCGATAAGAAATATGGAATATATACGGATTTCAACTTCGATATCACTGCAGAACTTGAAGCCGGAAAGACATACTATTTCTTCGTTGTAAACAGCACCAGCGTCGATCTGAACATTTCAGATTGGAGAGTTGTTATTGCTCCGGAATTTGAAGTAGAACTTTTTTGTGATACTCCTGATCCTACGGAAACTCCAACTCCGACAGCAAAGCCTTCTGATCCAACACCTACATCTACAACTACACCGACTCAGGCACCTGCTACAGGCGGCGGATTTGAAGAGTTCGTAGAGAGACTTTATACAGTAGCTTTGAATCGTGCATCCGAGCCTGAAGGAAAAGCATTCTGGTGCTTACATGTTGGTAACGGTGATCTTAACGGTGCACAGTGCGCCAACGAGTTCCTCCTCAGTAAAGAGTTCAAGGATAGAAACCTGAGTAACGAAGACTTCTTGAAAGTTCTTTATAAGACATTCTTCGATAGAGATGCAGTTAACGATCCGGAAGGTTACAACTTCTGGATGAACTGTCTTAAGACGCAGGGTCGCGAATCTGTAGTAGATTGTTTCATTAACTCTGAAGAGTGGTGTAACGTATGTGCTTCCTATGGAGTTAAGTCAGGAGCTACAAGAGCAAAGGCAACCATTGCATCTAAGAACGCTACCGATTTTGCTACAAGGCTTTACACAGAGTGCCTCGGAAGAGATCCTGAGACTGATGGTCTCAACTTCTGGAGCCTTGGTCTCACTAATCTCGAACTTACAGGTAAGCAGGCAGCACATGAGTTCTTCTTCTCTAAAGAGTTCAACGATTTTGGTCTTGATAACGAAGGACTTCTTACAAGAATGTATAAGACGTTCATGGGTCGTGAACCTGATACAGACGGAATGAATTTCTGGCTTAACAACATGAAGAACGGAATGACAAAAGAAGATGTCTTCAACGAGTTCGTTAAGTCCGCAGAGTTCACACAGATCTGTAAGGATTACGCAATAGACAGAGGATAAGTTATTAATGAAAATGCCGCTTCGACTTGGATGTCGGGCGGTTTTTTCTTTTTGAAGCTAATTCTTTGTTGATTGCTGAATAGCGGGACTTCTTTTTCGATATGATGAGAAAAAGTGACGATATGCACGTGCTATAATGCAAGTAATTACTGAAATGGAGCTTAGGACTTACAAACATGAACAACAGCATGATCAATGATCAGTTTTCAGCAGTTTTGTTCAGTCACAGGAGTTCACGGAGATCTGCGCTATGCAATAGACAGATATAATGTAGAAAGGAGAGGTTAAATGTTAAAGAAATTAGTATGCATCATCCTTTCAGCAATGATGGTTATGGCAATGCCTGTTATGATTGCTTCTGCAAATGAAGAAAACGTCATTGTATTTGATGAGAAAGGTTTTTTCGAAACGGAAGTAAAGGCGGGCGAGACAGTTTTTACTATGTATGTAGAAAAACAATCGAGTTGTTATCTGACTTTGGATGAATTAGAAGGATCCAATATTGAGCTCGTTCAAATCTATGAATATTATAAAGGTATATATTCTGAGAATAAGTATAGTCTGTCTCCGGATGTGTATGGTTGTTATCAAGTCATTAATGAAGATTCCAAAATCGTAATCACTGTTAACTGCACAAAAGATACAACATTTAAGATACTTAAGATAGACGGATATATTGTGAAAAAGACGGATGATCTGGAGGAAACGATAAGGACCACTGTTTTGCCCGGCTTTAAGGATAATGAGGCTGCAATTCAAAAGGACGAAACAGTTAAGATATGTTACAAATCCAATAACAGTAAGCAAAGTGTCAAGATGATCTATGGGGATCAGGTTGTTGACAGTTTTGATCTTAAAGCAGGCGAGGAAAAGCAGTTTTCATTAGATGTAGAAGGATATAAGTTTACATATACGATGAAAGGTCTGTTAGATGCCAATCCGAGATTCGATTGTGAAAGGATGAGAAATTATCTTATTGAGTCAGGAACGGATTTTTCCGTGCCTTTTCCGAATTCAAATGACAATCCGCAAGTCAAAAGCTGTAATTTTGTTCATAAAGTGGGTATTAAATATGATTATGATCCGGTTACAGTTAATATATCAAATGTTACCAATAGCAGAATGATCAATATGAGTATCTTTTACCATAATTCCAAATACACTTCTGCGGATGTAGAGGCAAAGGCAGCAGTATTTGTGAAAACTGATCCGGGTTCAAACATTTTGACCCTTGATAAGGAAGAAGAGATATATTGTCCGTTTAAATTTGAAGAATTTGAGAATGTATGTTATTCATTTACTCCGGATAAAGACGGAATCTACACATGCACTTCAAGAAGCGGAGATGAGAATAACCCATACGTTGCAGTATTTGATGCTAACGATAAATGTATAGGGTGGTATGATAACAAAATAAACAAGGTGGAGTGTAAAGACAATAATGAGTATGAACGAAGAATAGCGGCTGAGGGTGTGGACTATCAGCTGAATCTTAAGATAGATCTTAAAGCAGGTCAGACGTATTATTTTTACTTCATGAATCCTGCGGATTATGTTTCATCTATTCCATATGGGTCACCCAAAGATTATTTTACGGTTAAGCTTACATATGAGCCTTATCCGCCAAAACCGGATCCGGTTCAACCTGATCCTACCATCACTCCCGAACCTGCTAAGGGCGGCGGATTTGAGGATTTCGTAGAGAGACTTTACACTGTAGCTCTCGGTCGTGCATCCGAACCTGAAGGAAAAGCCTTCTGGTGTGAGCACGTAGGAAACGGTGATCTTAACGGTGCCCAATGCGCAAACGAGTTCTTATTGAGCAAAGAGTTCAAAGACAGAAACTTAGGTAACGAAGAATTCCTTAAGGTCTTGTACAGGACATTCTTTGACAGAGATGCAGCAGACGATCCGGACGGTTTCAACTTCTGGATGAACTGTCTCAAGACACAGGGAAGAGATTCAGTTGTTGATTGCTTCATCAACTCTGAGGAATGGTGTAACGTATGTGCATCCTATGGTGTTAAGTCTGGAGCCACAAGAGCTAAGGCAACCATTGCATCTAAAAACGCAACTGATTTCGCAACAAGACTTTATACCGAGTGTCTCGGAAGAGATCCTGAAGAGGGCGGACTTAAGTTCTGGAGTTTGGGACTTACAAATCTTGAGCTTACAGGTAAGCAGGCAGCTCACGAATTCTTCTTCTCTAAGGAATTCAACGATCACAACTTTGATAACAAAGAACTCCTTACGAGAATGTACAGAACGTTCATGGGTCGTGAACCTGATACAGACGGAATGAATTTCTGGCTAAATAACATGAAGAACGGAATGACAAAAGAAGATGTCTTCAACGAGTTCGTTAAGTCCGCAGAGTTCACACAGATCTGTAAGGATTACGCAATAGACAGAGGATAAACATAAAACGATAATGCCGTTTCGACTTGAACGTCGGAACGGTATTTTTTGACTTTGAATACTATTCTGTGATAGTCTTCAGGTGAGTTTGTAGTGAATGGGAAGCACTCAACTTATCCCAAACAAAAAGAGATATGAAGTTTTATCCTGTCTGGGTTTCAGAAGGTTGTTTTAGACGTGGGGGAATGAAATGAGAACTATTAGAAAGCAGGCGTTATCGACTGTTCTGATCTACGTTACTGTTTTGACGATGATCTTCAGTGTATTCGGAGTTAATTCCGTAAATGCCGCGGGGCAGAAACTGGACGGCATATTGGATGTTCACACGACGAAAGTATACGATGGCTTCAAAAATATCGGTGGATACGACCGACCGTCAGCGACAACTATCCTGAATGATTTCAAGAGCAAATCAAAAGATCAGCATCCGAGGATAATGATCGATTCCACTTCGGTAACAGCACTTAAGAAGGATCTTAGTAATAAGAACGATCCAAAGTACGATATCTTCTATAACAGAAATACAGGTATTCTCTCCAGAGCTGACCAGCTTTGTAAGCAATTAACAGGCTCGGACAAAGCTAAATACATGTTCAAGTATTCGAAGTGCTACGAGACCCGAATGCCTGCAACTGTCGGAGGTAATGCGGCAGATGTCTTCCTCGACAGGATGCTTATATTGGGTATCTCATATCAGATAACGGGAAACACTGATTATGCCGACGCAGCATGGGAAATCCTCAAAGTAATAACAGATGATTCATTTAAGGATATTAATCCGTGGCACAATCTTGATTTCGGAACATTCTGTCAGGGCTATGCAATTGCTTATGACTGGATGTATTCAGCATGGGATGATTCACAGAAAGCAGCTATAGAGAAAGCGATTGTACGACAGTGCTTTAGACCTGCCAATGATTCGTATACAGACAATCATCCGAACGATTCTCAAACATCTGATAACGGACTTCTCTTTGGTACGTTCATAAATCACAATCATAACTCCTTTGTGAATTCGGGAGTTATCATGGTATCGCTCGCACTGATGGACAAGTATCCTGAGATAACATCATCACTTTGCCACGACGCACTTATATGTTCGGAATTGCTGCTGAACGAATTCGCACCCGGCGGTCTTTCTACCGAAGGCACCATGTATCAGTCGCTCATAATAGACAATCTTTCGATGATGTTTTCTTCTCTCGAAAAATCTACGGGAAAAGTCTACGGACTTGATACCTGTCCGGGACTAAAAGACGGCAAGGCAATGAGGGTTCTTCATGGTCTTGAATCCGACTGCGGCATGTTTTGTTTTGGCGACACATACGACAGTCTCATAACCCAACCGGGCGAACTGTATTTTGATGCTCACTACGACCTTCATGGTTTTAGAACAGATATATTCAACCGCGTGAAAGGCATCAAAGATTACACCCGCAAGGTCAAATTGTTATGTTGGTATGTTCCTGATACATCAGGGCAGGGAATCAATATCGATAAAGACATGGTAATGAATTACGGAGGAGCAAATGGTGTCCTCGCTACATTCAGAAACAAATTCGGAAGCGGTCAATCTTTTGTGGGTGTCAAAGCGGGAACAACGACAAAGACCTATTTTACACACATGGACGAAGGCAGCTTCGTATATCATTCACAGGGCATAAAGTGGGCTACAGATCTTGGTAAGGATGATTATGGGATCACGGGTTACATGGCTCCGACAGGTGCCGCTAACGACAGATGGAAGATCTTCAGGATAAGACCTGACGGACATAACGTCCTGCTTATCGATCCGAAAACTTCTGATTACGGCTATCAGTTTAATAAGTCAGCAACTCTTATAACTGAAGTTTCTGATTCTCAGGCTAAAGCTGTTATAGATATGTCAGCTCTCGTAAGCGACAAAGCCAACAGTTTCCAGAGAGGTTTTCTTTTGACAGATGACAGACTTTCTCTTGTTGTCCGTGATGAAGTAAACCTTAAAGGAACGTCAGATCTTTATTGGGTAATGTATACCGAACAAAAAGTTTCCGTTAGCGGTAATGTTGCGACATTAACGGCAAAAACAGATTCGAACAAACAGGTTATACTTGAGTTCTCATCTTCTGTGTCAGGCACACTGTATGTCGAAGATGCATCGCCGTGGACCCTTGCACCGACCGTTACAGGACCTGTTAAGCAGGAGGAGAATAGTGATTATCATAGAATAGTCTTTAAGATTTCAGGAGCAAAAGGAAGTGTAAATATCACAGCTAAGTTTACGCCTGTTATCGAAGAGACAAAATCTGCTCCAAGTGTATCAACTTATGGCGCGATCTCAACTTGGAAGATAAACGGAAACAGCACAACACCTGATCCGTCAGATCCGACTACTTCGCCATCTACAACGACACCTTCCTCGACAACATCCCCGTCGACGGCTTCGCCAACGAAACCGAACACGGGCAGCAATACCGGAAATAATGCTGGCACTGAAAATACTTCCGAAGTATCCTTCGAAGACTTTGTCGAGAGACTTTACGTTGTAGCATTGAATCGTGCATCCGAACCGGAAGGAAAAGCATTCTGGTGTGAACATGTCGGTAATGGAGATCTTACTGGTGCAGCATGTGCAAATGAGTTCCTTTTGAGCAAGGAATTCAATGACAGGAACTTGAGCGATGAAGATTTCTTGAAAGTTCTCTACAAGACTTTCTTCGACAGAGACGCAGCGAACGATCCGGACGGCTTCAAATTCTGGATGAACAGTTTGAAGACTGAAGGCCGCGACAAAGTAGTAGACGGTTTCATCAATTCAACTGAATGGTGCAACATTTGCGCTACTTATGGAGTTAAGTCAGGCGCTACTAGAGCTAAAGCTACAACTGCATCGAAGAATGCAATTGCATTTGCGGAAAGACTATATACAAAGTGTCTTGGAAGAGATGCTGAGACTGACGGTCTCAACTTCTGGAGTCTTGGTCTCACCAACCTCGAACTAACGGGTTCCCAGGCAGCTCATGAGTTCTTCTTCTCCAAGGAGTTCAAAGATCACAACTTTGACGATGAGGAACTTCTGACGAGAATGTACAGAACATTCATGGGACGTGAACCTGACACTGATGGTATGAACTACTGGCTCGGAGAGATGAAGAACGGAATGACCAAAGAACAGGTATTTGAGTGCTTCGTTAACTCCGCAGAGTTCACGGAAATCTGTAAGGATTACGCAATAGAGCGAGGATAAAAACGATAATGAAAATGCCGCTTCGACTAGGATGTCGGGCGGCATTTTTTTCGAGTGATATAATGTAGAAAAAAACGGAGATGAAGCGTATGTTTTATATCCTGGCCATCGGCGTATATATTGTGAGCATGATCATTCAGGCACGACTTCAGAGCACTTTCAAAAAGTACTCTAAGGTTAGGACGACTGCCAGATATTCTGCTGATGAGGCAGCTGAGATGATACTTCGTGATGCTGAAGTAACCGGACTTACGATCCAGCCTATCCAGGGAAATCTGACGGATAACTATAATCCGAAGAAACAAACGATCAATCTCTCGCAAAGTGTTTACGGAAGTTATTCCATTGCTGCTATTGCGGTAGCTGCTCACGAGTGCGGACATGCGATCCAGGATTCAAGGAACTGGTGGTTCTATAGGATAAGACAGTTCCTGGCACCTATCGCGGGAATCGCTTCCAGAGGCGGTGTATATATCGCGATGCTCGGTATCCTTATCATGGCGGGCGGAAGCTACGCTGAGGCTGCAGGAAGTTATGAGCTCGGATATAACATCATAACGATCGGAATCATCGCTTACTTTGTGGCTTTCCTGTTCTATCTCATCATGGTGCCTGTCGAATATGATGCCAGCAACAGGGCGCTGAAGATCATAAAAGAGATGGGCCTTGTGGGTGAAGATCAGGTCAAGGATTGTAAGAAAGTCCTCCGTGCTGCAGGAAGAACATACGTGGTCGCTATGGCGTCTGCGGGTGTTACGTTGCTCAGATTGTTCTTGATAAGAGGAAACAGGAGACGCTGATGAAGACTATCGAATTTGACTCAGTGTCGGGTCCCGGTAAAAAGGCAGTAGGTTTTATCTATCCTGTCGAAAACTCTAAGGCAACTATTCAGATCTGCCACGGCATGGCGGAGTATCTTGAGCGCTACGAAGAGATGATCAAGGTCCTTAACGATGCGGGCTATACCGTCTGCGGAATCGACATGCAGGGACACGGTAAAACGAGTGCTCTTAACAGAGATCCGCTGGGATTTTTCGGAGAGGGAAAAGACGCTTATAAATCGCTGATGGAAGACAATCTCATCTTCCATGACCTGGTAGCGAAAACTACCGGCCAGTCACCGCAAATTTTGTACGGACACAGCATGGGTTCATTCGTTGTGAGAGCCATGTATTCCAATAGCAGATATTCAATCAATTACGACGCGTTTATCTTTGGTTCGACCAAAGGATATGAGCCGATCGTATCCATCGGACTCGCGGTCGCGAGGTTCCTGTGCCTTATCGGAAGAAGCAGGAAAAAGGCAGGATTATTAAGTGTTCTGGCGTTCGGATCTTATAACAAAAAAGTGCCGAAGAAGAGGACGGCTTTTGACTGGCTCAGCGTCATTGATAAGAATGTTGATGAATATATTGAAGATCCGTTGTGCGGATTCTTCTTCACGAACAAGGGCTACTATGACATGTTCAAACTCATCAAGTTCATGCAGAGCAAAGAGGCGATGAATAACCTCTGTAAAAAGCCTTGTCTGTTCCTATACGGCGATGACGATCCGGTCGGTTCGTTCGGTAAGGGCGTTAAGAAAGTCGTCGAAGAATTTAAGGCGCACGAAGTTCCTGTCGAGGAGATCGACTTTGGTCCGTACAGACATGAACTTATGAGAGAACCGATAAAAGAGGATTACTTTAAGGCAGTCCTGGATTACGTAGAAAGATTCAGCTGAGGTTGGAAGCACCTATTCTGGAGGCCCCGTTGGAGATCATCTCCTTTGCGAGGTCTTTTGTTCTGATGCCTCCTGCAGCCTTGACCTTAACATCTGGGCCGACGTTCTCCTTCATGAGCTTAACGTCTTCGAGAGTTGCTCCTGCAGAGCCGAACCCCGTGCTGGTCTTTATGTAATCTGCTCCGCTTCTGGTTACGATATCGCAGAGCTTAATCTTTTCTTCTTCATTCAAAAGGCATGTCTCGATGATCACCTTAAGAAGGCATCCCTTGCCGTGAACACCGTCAGCGAGAGCTTTTAGTTCAGCGTAGATCTCGTCAAAACGACCGTCTTTTACCATGCAGTTATTGATGACTGTATCGATCTCGTAAGCGCCGTTCTCGCATGCTTCCAGTGCTTCGTAAAGCTTTACAGCAGGAGTATGATAGCCGTTCGGGAAACCGATTACGGTACAGATCGGAAGTCTTCCGGCTGCATATCTGTAAGCTTCTTTTACATAGCAAGGCTGGATGCATACTGAAGCCGCATCAGCTTCGATGGCGCGGTCGATCAGACCGTAGATGTCTTCGATCTTGGAATTTGTCTTAAGGTTTGTCATATCAACATAGCTCATGATGTTGTCGTCAGACGGAGTCTTCGGAACGTATTTAAAGCTGCTAACGTTTTCGAGAAGACTATTAAGGACGATGGTTGCGATGTTGTTGAAGCCTGACTTTGTGCCCATGTTGTAAGGGACGTTGTAGCCTTCGCCGTAGATGAGTACAGGCACGTTCTCCCTGGAGTGGTCTGTGGACGGCGTGGACGGGTCGCAGCCGTGGTCGGCAGTGATGATGAGAAGGTCGTCGGATCTCATGTTAGGGATGAACTTTCCGAGTGCTTCGTCAAATTCCACGAGGGCATTAGCATAGCCCTTGATATCGTTTCTGTGACCGTAGAGCATGTCGAAGTCCACGAGATTGATGAAGCAAAGGCCGTCGAAGTCCTTCTTCTGCATGTCGAGCATGACCTTGATGCCTTCCGTGTTTCCGGATGTTCTCGTAAATTCCGTGAGGCCTCTCGAAGCGAAGATATCTACGATCTTACCGACGGAGATAACGTCCTTGCCCTTTTCCTTGAGCATGTCGAGCATGGTCGATGAAGGCGGGGTAAGGGAGAAGTCGTGACGGTTGGAAGTTCTCTGGTAGTTGCCTGATGTGCCGATGAACGGACGGGCGATTATCCTTCCGACTGCGTACTCACCTGTCATGATGGCACGGGCTTTCTCGCAGATCGAGTAGAGCTCGGGAACAGGGATGACGTCCTCATGTGCAGCAATCTGAAGGACGCTGTCTGCGGATGTGTAGACGATGAGAGCACCAGTCTTTACGTGCTCGTCGCCGTAGTCGTTGATGACCTCGGTGCCGCTATACGGCTTGTTGCAAAGGATCTCTCTTCCCGTTGCTTCCTTAAGCTTATCGAGGATCTCCTGCGGGAATCCGTCAGGATAAGTAGGCATCGGCTTATCTGAAAGAACGCCTGCGATCTCCCAGTGACCGATCGTCGTATCTTTACCCATGGAAAGTTCGATGAGCCTTCCGTATGATCCGATCGGAGCAGGATAGGAAGTCTTCTTAAGGTGATCCTTGATCCTCTGGTCCTCATGACCGCTGATATCGAAAAGTCCCATCTTAGCGAGGTTAGGGAGGTTAAGGCTATCGTCGCTGCAGACTGCTGCCAGGGTGTTGCTGCCTTCGTCTTTGAAAAGCGCAGCGTCTGATGCTCCTCCTATTCCGAAACTGTCGAGTACTACAAGGAAAACTCTTTTTGCCATATGATGTGACTCCTTCCGATAGTGAACATTTGTATCAATTATAATCCACATATCGGTAAAACTGTATTTCTCGAAAACTACAGTCAAGAGTCATTTGAACAACAGTTAACCTTTTGCAGGGGTTATCTTCGTCATGTTGACAAGGGGTGCTCGGTTTATTTACTCTTTCTTTTCTTTTAAAATATAGGTGGTTTTACAGGTAATTGAAATGAATATAACAAGTAAGTTTAAAAAAACTGTTACTTTTACTAGGAATAAGTGGAGATGGGTCGCCGTTTTTATTATCGGCGCTGTATTAATGGCACTCCTTATTTCCTTTTTTCCATATTTTAAAGACGAGCGTGTTTCATCATGTGCAGGTACCAGAGGTGAGAGATCAGGTAGGATCTACGGTGCTCCTTTGGTTCAGCCTTTTACTCCAACTGGTCCGAAGATCAACTATATCGAGCTTCGTTTCGCTAACTGCGAATACAAGGAAGGTACCGTAATCTTCACTGTTTTCAATAATGGAAACAAGGTCCTTTATACTGAGAGAGTTCCTGTAGCTGATCTTAAGACTGATGACTACTACAGATTCAATGTTAATCTCGATGTTAAGCCAAACAGCAAATACTACTACACGGTAACGGGCTCAGGAATGAGCGATGTTCACTGTCCTAGACTTTGGATCTCCAACAATATCGCTGACGAGTGCGGAAACTGCACCTACAGCGGCTACGATCCTGAAGTAAGGATGCAGGCATCAACGGAGATCGGTTACGCACAGTTCCACTATGCAGCTTTCGTTATATCAGTTATATCCATTGTTGCGGCTGCATTCTCTGCAACTTTGGTGCTTCATATCGACTCTCATAAGCGTAAGATCATCTGCTATGTTATTCTGGCAGTTATGCCTGCGATAACATTCCTTCTCGTTGAGATCCTTAATGCGAACTCGATCACGGGAAAGATCCTTGCAGCTTACTTTGTTAACTACATTATCTATTTCCTGATCTACTGCCTGTTCTTCGCGATCACAAACAAGTTGAGATTCGCGGTCCTTTTCTCGAACACGGCGATCTTCATCATGGCTTTGATCAACTACTATAAGCTCGAATTCAGAGGCGAGCCTTTGTCACTTTCCGACATCGTGTCCGTTAAGACTGCCATGAACGTTGCAGGTGAGTATGAGATCAAGCCAAGTTACATCGTAATCATGACAGCATGTCTTTTCATGCTCGTAACCGCAGTTGTATCAAGATTCAGATACAGCATGCGTAAGAAGAAGTCCAGGATCGGAATCACTGCACTTTGCCTTGTTCTCGGAACATTGATGGTATTTGCACTTTTCGATACGGACAGATATTCAACAACAAAGAATTCCATCATGAAGAAACTCGGTATAGTAAACAACGTCTGGAACCAGCCGCTCAACTATACTGATAACGGTATGATCGTAGCTATCACGATGAACGCTCAGTATCTTAAGGTAAGCCCTCCGGCAGTTTACAGCGAGCAGGGTGTAACCGATGTTGAGACTGATATCGCAGATAACTACGGTACAAATATGTTCACGGACAAAAAGCTCTCCGCCAACATGAGAAGACGTATCATGAACGGTGAGAAGCCGAACATCATCTGTATTATGAATGAGTCATATTCCGACTTCTCACAGTTCGGAGATATAGAACTCAGCCAACCATATAAGCCGTTCATGGATTCCATGACAGAGAACACCATCAAGGGTGACTGTTATGTATCTACATTCGGAGGCGGTACAGCTAACTCTGAGTTTGAGTTCCTTACAGGAAATACGATGCTCGGAATGCCAAACGGAAGTATTCCTTATCAGCAGTACATAACAAGCGACACAGGTTCTCTTTCAAGACTTCTCAAGAGTTACGGTTATACGGCATATGCTGTTCATCCGTACACGGCAAGCGGCTGGAACAGACCTGACGTATATAACTACATGGCTTTCGATCATTTCTATGCTATTGATGATTTCCAGGAGCCTGAGTTCATCAGATCTTACATAAGCGATATGTGTTCCTATGAGAAGGTTATCGAGCTTTATGAGGAGCACGAGAAGGAATCCGATAATCCTTTGTTCGTATTTAACGTAACGATGCAGAACCACGGTTCATATACAAAGTCCTATGCGAACTTTGAGCCTGATGTAAGCTATGTCAAGAATCCTGGTGCTTTCCCGCAGGCTGAGCAGTATTTCTCAGTTGCAAGAAATTCCGATGACGCAGTTAAGATGCTCATTGAGTATTTCTCCAACGTTGATGAGCCGACTGTTATCTGCTTCTTCGGTGACCATCTCCCGAGCTTCAAGGACGGTTTCTATGAGGAGATCCTTGGTGTTAAGGATATTTCTGAACTCTCACCTGAGGAGATGCAGAAGCTTTATATTACGGACTACTTTATCTGGGCTAACTACGATATTCCGGAAAAGGAGATCAATGCTATCTCTGTTAACTACCTTTCCACATTGGTAATGCAGACGGCAGGTCTTCCGATGTCCGAATATCAGATGTTCCTTTCAGATCTTTATGAGCTCTATCCTGTTGTAACGACAATGGGTATTTGCGATAAGGACGGTAATTATCTTGGCGGAAATCTCCAGATGCTCCATGAGGATCTGTGGAACTACTATTCAGTTCTTGAATATAATAATGTTTTCGGAAAGGAAGACAGAAGATTCTATATCTTTGATATTCCGTATTTTGAGTCACTCAGGTACAAGCGTGAACTTGAGAAGGCTGATGATGCGCTTCCGGCAACGACCACGACTACGACTGCCGTGACCACGAAGGAAAGCGACGACGAAGAGGACAATTAATGAAAGAAATAACTTTTAACGACATGGACTTGTCCAAGGAGATCCTTGATTCACTGGACAAGATGAAAGTAACGCGGCCAACAACCGTTCAGCAGCTGTCTATCCCGATACTTATGAAGGATGAATGTCTCATAGCAAAAGCCCCTACGGGAACAGGTAAGACATTCGCTTTCTCCATACCGATCCTGGAATATCTGGACCTCAACAATAAAGACATTCAGGCACTTATCCTGTGTCCTACAAGAGAACTTGCTCTGCAGATCGCATCTGAGATCAAGAACCTCGGAAGGTACATCAAAGGGCTTAACGTGTGTGCCGTTATCGGAGGCCAGAGCATGAGGCTTCAGACCGAGAGGATCAACAAGCATCCGCAGATCGTTGTTGCTACTCCAGGACGTCTTCTCGACCTCTACGAGAGAAGGATCATCGACATCAGAAGGATCTACACCCTCGTTCTCGACGAGGCTGACGAGATGCTCAAGATGGGCTTTATCAAGAGCATTCAGGAGATCATGAGGATAACTCCTAAGGATAAGCAGATCGCTCTTTTCTCAGCAACGATGCCGCGTGAGGTACTTAACATCACTTGGTCATTCATGCAGGGTGCCAAAGAGATCGATGTAATGCCAAAGGCAGAAGATCGTCCTAATATCGAAGAGTTCATGCTCGAAGTCCCGCAGAAGGATAAAGCTCTTACAATAATCAAGCTCATTCGCGAAAACGGGTTCACCAAGTCCATAGTTTTCTGCAACACAAAACGCCAGACAGAAAACGTGTATGAGACTTTAAAAGCTGCAGGATTCAAGTGCGGCGTTCTCCAGGGCGATATGGGTCAGGGCGCCAGAAACAGGATGATGGATGCCTTCAGGCATGAGAAGTTCGAGATCCTCGTTGCAACTGACGTAGTAGCAAGAGGTATCGACGTTGATGATATCGATGCGGTATTTAACTACGATATTCCTACCGATAATGAATTCTATCTTCACAGGATCGGAAGGACCGCCCGTGCAGGTAAGACCGGAAAAGCATATAGCCTCGTATCATTTACCGATAAGCCGAGAATGGAAGAGATAATGAGATACACGGGAGCTGATCCGAAACTCATCGAAGCATGATAAGAACTTAAGAAAACGGACCGTCTTTAGTTAAGACAGCCCGTTATTTTTTATAGTGAATTGATCTTTAAGATGTTACCTTTTATGCGCTTACTAGCAGGCAGGTAATCGTGATATTTCTTGATGGATTCTTCACCTGTCTTGATGAGTTCATCCATTTCCTCATCGGTCAAAGTGTGATCACTGAACCTCGCTATCTGAGCAAGTTCGAGAGTTCTTTCAGAAGGAGTTCCTCTATATGCTTTGCAGACCATATCGAAGTAGTGATAGTAATTTCTGGCTCGCATATTCATATCTTTTTCTGAGAACTTCATCTTCCAATAGATGAAGTAAGCGACGCGTATCAGGATCAATAATCCGGTTATGCTTACGACAACGATGAGAGAGATGTTGAGTACTTTCTCAAGGACAGTCTTGATCTCGAGGATCTCCTTTTCCGATGCTTCCTCAGGAGTAAGCGGAGCATTTTCCGTTTCAGGATCATATTCCCTGTAAGCATAATCTTCAACAACGAAGTCAACATTTCTAGGATCATCGACCTCATATGCTTTCTCTATTCCGTTGATGTCATAGAAGGAAGCAGACAATCCGTTATCAGGTGTGGAATCTCCGAGAACCCAACCGTATGTCTCATGATAGAATTCGAACCATGAATGAGCATCTGTGGTGTAGATGGTTGATTCCCAGTTCATTTCCGCAGTCTCTGAAACGTAGCCTGTGACGTAACGTGCCGGGATTCCTGCCATACGAAGAAGGATAACTGCGGTAGTTGCGTAGTGAACACAGAAACCTGTATCACTCTCTGTCATGAACCAGGCAACAAAGTCCTGATCAGCAGGAGGATACGGAGTGTTCTCGTCGTACGGATGAAGAGTACTTACGAACTTTGTTATGGCTTTGACTTTCTGCTCTTCCGTCATCTCGCTGTTTCCGTCAAGGATATCCAGATACCACTGAGGAAGCATACCGCTGTTAAGGACTGCTTCTCTGGTCTTGTCAGGTACCGTAAGGCATGTGCCGTTTACGTAATCAGCAAGATAGGCATCGGAGAACATGTCGCCTCTTTCAACAGGGTAAGTCGAGAACGGGAAGAGGATGCCTCCCTTTGCTTCGAGAAGGTTTCCGCCGTCGTAGTGAGTTCCGAGCTCGACATTCATGAGATCGTGGTAAGGAGTATGTGTCTCATCTGCGAGGAAAAAGTCAGTGTAGTACGGAACATAACCTACAGGATCTACATCAAGCTTAATGAGGAACGAACTTATCGGAGCCTCGAATTCCTTGGTCTTATAAGGGTTCAGGTAATCGCCCTTGTCTATGCTTCCCGAGAAGTTGTACTTCGTGTATTCAACGTAGGTAGATTCATCGGATGCCGTCCAGGTATTGTCGGCGTAGACATCCATTGTGCCGTTACGAAGATATACGAATCTCGGTCTCGACGGATATGTATCATCATATTCAGGATTGTACTTCAACACGAATGATCCCACAGGGAATTTCTCTATTGCGAGCTGACCGACTTCACGAAGGTTTGTCTCGCCGCCCTCCTCAGTGAATGAGATGAGGACAGGTGAATTCGAATCATAGACATCATGGTTGTTTCCGTATTCAGCCTGACGAAGAGCTTCGATGGCGAACTTGTGGAAATCGGTAGTAGGTGATGTGTGATTCATTATGAGGTGACGAACCTCGTGGATTCCTTTTCGAGCAAGCTTGGTGTAATTAAGCTTTTTAGGGAATGCAACTCCGACAAGAAGAGCGATTATCACAACAGGTGCCGTGATGATAAGAAGGAACTGCTCGGATTCTTTTCGAGAAGCAAGACGACGGTTGTGATAAATGAGCATGATAACGATGCAATAGATCGTAAGACATGCAAGGATGATGCTCGGAGGATTGTAAGCGATAAGAAGCGTCAGGATCAGATACGGAGCGACGCTTAATGCGCTGATGATAACGTGCTTGCGTCTTACGATGACGTAGGAGTTGAGCATGGCGATTATCGCGTTGACCGATGCGATGAAGAACGGCAGCGCTGCTCTTCCGAATACGAGCTGCGTAGCAGGTTTATGTACAAACAGTTGCCTGTACATACCTTTTTCGATGGCATAAAGGAAAGAATACATTCCCTGCTGCAGATGGAATATATCACCTACGATAAGAAGGATGATGGTTGCAGGAAGGAGTGTAAGAAGAAGGATCGAGAAGATCTTCTTTTTCCTGGTGAAGACAAAAGTGAATAGTCCGGCAAACAGAAGTGACGATACGGCCAGATCTCCTTTTGATGCCGGGAGACTGTAGGTATGTACCAGAAAGATCGAGAAGCAGGCAGTGATGAGTGTTGTCAGGAATATGGACAATGCGATCGTCATATGTGTCGGATCTTCCCATGGCTTTTCAACAATGATCATGTTGTTTTCCTGTTCAGGTGTCATGATGCCACCTCCTTCGGAAGCTCCATGTGGAGGATTCTCTTTGTTGCCTCTTCGAGATCGTAAGATATCTTGATGTCGATTATCTCGTTATGAAGTCCCTGTCTCTTGACGGTAACGATGTGAGGTATACCGTTCTCGAGATAGAATTCTGATACAAATCTCATGTTACCGAGTCTCTTGTCGAGTTCGTCACGGTTGGTGCAAAGTTCGAGAGGGAAGCATGCGTTCTCGTGTACTTCCTCCTGGGCTTCTCTTACGAGGAGCATGTCTCTTTTGGCGGATGCTTTCCAGTGAATGCTCTTAAGAAGATCGCCCTGTGCGAATTCGCGGATGTCATAGATCTCGGATTCGAGAGAATTGGATTTTACGGTCTTGCTGGATCTGGCAGCTTCGAAATCCGGAAGCCTGTCAGGTCTTAAAGAGATCGGCTTGACTAAGATCTCAGTCTTTCTGTTCTTGTACGGAGTTACATAGAACAGACCGAAAAGATCGTAGATCTTGAGCTTTTCAACTTCATAGTAAAACGCACCGCAGTGTTCTGTATCGACGTTGATCGGGATATCGACGGGACCGTGACCTAAGTATGTTTTTGTGGTCACTTCACCGGTCATGATATCCGTGATCTTGAAGTCCATAATGTATGCGGATGATATGAGAATGAGCACAGGCTTACCGATGATCTTAAGTTCGGCGATCATCTTGTGATATGTCTCTGCCGGGGTATTTATCTTAACTGTCATTCTCCTTGCCGAGAGTATGAGAGCAACAAGTGAGAGCACAGGGAACAGTATGACTAACATCACACTTATCCATGCGAGCCACTTTTTGTAGAAAAAATAGAACAGCAGCGTACCTATAAGCACAGCCAAATAGATTAGACGGTTCTTAGTCATAGAGTAAGCCTTAGATCTTAGGAACTGGTACTGTTTCCAATATGTCGTTAACTACTTCGAGGGTTGTTTTCTTGTTGACTTCAGCTTCCTGAGTCAGACGTATTCTGTGGCACATAACAGCAGGGAATACCGACTGAACATCAGAAGGGATAACGTAATTTCTGTTAGACAGATATGCATATGATCTGGTCATGGATGTAAGGATAAGGGAAGCTCTCGGGCTCGCACCTCTAAGAAGATCAACGTGGTCTCTTGTTTTCGAGACGAGGTCGACGATGTAGTTGACGATATCGTCAGTTACGAACATGTTGCTTACTTCTTCCTGGATCTCCAGAAGCTTATTCGTATCGCAGATCTTCTCGATCTCGTCCATAGGATTTCTTCCGCCCTTACGGCTCTTGATCATGACCCTCTCTTCAACGTTTGAAGGGTATCCCATCGATACTCTTATAGAGAATCTGTCGAGCTGTGAATCAGGGATCATGGATGTACCTGAAGCATCGAACGGGTTCTGTGTGGCGAATACTATGAACGGCTTAGGAAGTTCGTATGTGTTGCCGTCAACGGTAACTTGTCCTTCTTCCATTGCCTCGAGGAGAGCTGACTGTGTACGCGAAGATGCACGGTTCAACTCGTCAGCCAGGAAGAGGTTATGGAATACCGCGCCCTGCTGATATCTCATGGTGTCTGAATTCTTATCGTAAACGGAAAATCCCGTAATATCTGAAGGGAGGATATCAGGCGTGAACTGTACACGTCCGTAGTCAAGTCCCATTGCTTTGGAGAAAGCCAGAGCCATTGATGTCTTACCAACGCCCGGAACATCCTCGATAAGGACGTGACCTCCTGCAAGGATACCTGTAAGTGTCATGAGGATAACTTTGTCTTTACCGCAAATTATCTTCTTGACTTCGTCCATTATCTGGGTTGTTACTCTGCTCATGTTGATCTTCCCCCCTTTTCTCTGATAGTTCAATTATATGTGACGATAAAACCACTCGCCAACCCGAGAAATTCTAAATAAATCATAGGGAAACACTACAAGATTTATTGAAAAGAAGTGTTATCTGTCAAATACATGGGATATGCCGTAAATCGCCTATGCACAGATGTTTCCTCCATGTATAATAGAGAAAATCTGAATTCCAAGGGGCAACTTATGAATAAGATATTAGATTGGAAAAAGTATATCGACTGCGCAACTGAAATCGCAGCCGAGGGAATAGTAATGCTGGAGAATAACGGCTGTCTTCCTCTGAAGAAGGGCACGAGTGTCGCATTGTTCGGAAGGATGCAGGACCACTACTACAAGAGCGGTACAGGCTCAGGCGGTATGGTCAATGTAAAGCACGTCGTTACCATTAGAGAAGCGATCAAGAATTCCGACGGTCTCACGATCGATGAAGATCTCGCCAAGATATATGATGAATTCGACGTAACTAGTCCTATCGATAACGGTGTGGGCTGGGGCAATGAGCCATGGTCCCAGGAGGAGATGGAACTTACCGATGATATGGTCTCTTCCGCTGCTTCCAAGACCGACACGGCCATAATCATACTCGCGCGTCTCGCAGGTGAAGACCGCGACAATTCCGATGAGAAGGGCGCTTATGATCTGACTGATAAGGAAGAGGATATGCTCTCCAAGGTCACAAAGGCTTTCTCTAAGACCATCGTTCTCATCAATTCCGGCGGACTTTTGGACATGTCATTTGTTAAGAAGTATTCTCCTTCCGCAGTCCTTTATGTATGGCAGGCAGGAATGTCGGGCGCGAATGCGATCCCTCAGGTCCTTCTCGGCAACCAGGCTCCGTCAGGACACCTTTCCGAGACCATCGCCTACAGCATCGAGGATTATCCTTCCGACAGTAATTTCGGCAAGGGCGACGGCCAGCGCGACAATTATCAGGAAGACGTTTATGTAGGCTACAGATTTTTCGAGACCTTTTCCAAGGACAAGGTAATGTATCCGTTCGGATTCGGTCTCACGTACACAGAGTTTTCGATAAAGAATATCAAGCTTGACTATAGCGGCGACGTCACGGTTTCCTTTACCGTAGAGAATGTGGGCTCATACAAGGGCAAGTGCGTTCCGATGGTATTCGCATCCTGTCCTCAGGGTCAGCTCGGCAAGCCTTCCAGAGTCCTTTGCGGTTTCTCGAAAACATCCGTTCTCCTTCCGGGCGAGAGCGAAGACATGACTATCGTTATTAAGCCTGAGTACTTCGCATCTTATGACGACTCAGGAAAGACAACTAGCCCGTACTCATGGGTACTCGAAGAAGGAAAGTACGAATTCTTCATCGGCGAAAACGTCAGGGATACAAAGTTCTGCGGCTCATTCGAGATCAACGAACTCAAGGTCGTTGAGAAGCTCTGGACTGCACTTAAGCCGATCGATAAGTTCGACAGAGTCATTCCGAAGGCAACCGAAAACGGCTACGAAGTTTCATACGAGCCTGTTCCGACCAGAGAAGTCGAAGCTATCGACAGCAGGTTCGATCACCTGATGGCTGAGATCCCTCAGACAGGAAGAAAAGATATCTCCTTCAAGGACGTAAAAAGCGGCAAGGCTACATTGGAAGAATTCGTCGCATCAATGGATGACGAGGAACTTGCTCTCATCGTAAGAGGCGAGGGAATGGGAAGCCCTAAGGTCACGACAGGTACCGCGGGTGCTTTCGCAGGCGTATCCGAAGAGATGATGGAAAGAGACGTTCCTTCATGCTGCTGTTCCGACGGTCCTTCAGGAATGAGGATCGACAGCGGTAAGTGCGCTATGGCACTTCCGAACGGATCATGTATCGCCAGCACATTCAACACAGCTCTTGTCGAGGAGCTCTTTGACTACTTCGGCATCGAGATGTTAAGTAACGAGATCGATGTAATCTTAGGCCCTGGTATCAACATCAGAAGACATCCTCTTAACGGACGTAACTTCGAGTATTTCTCTGAAGATCCGTTCCTTACGGGTAAGATCGCATGTGCCCAGTTAACGGCTCTTCACAGACATAAGGTAACAGGATGCATCAAGCATTTCTGCACGAACAACAGAGAGAAGAACCGTCAGACGATGAGTTCCAACGTATCAGAGAGAGCTCTTCGTGAGATCTATCTCAAGGGATTCGAGATGGCAGTTAAAGAAGCTGATGCCAAGTGCATCATGACTGTCTATAACAGGATCAACGGCGTATACGGAGCATCCAACTACGAGCTCACGACCGAGATCTTAAGGAGACAGTTCGGCTTCAAGGGAATCGTAATGTCCGACTGGTGGGCTAACGTTAATTCCGCACCATACGAAGAAGGCCATAAGAGCGTTCAAAGCGAGATGGTACGTGCCCAGAACGACCTTTATATGTGCTGCCCTCTTGCTGAGCGTAAGGCACTCGACTTTACGGATGTTTATCAGAGCCTCAAGGAAGGTAAGCTTACGAGAGCAGAACTTCAAAGAAGTGCTCTTAACACTTTGAACTTCGCGCTCAATACTCCTGCAATGGACAGAGTAATGGGTGAGGGCGTAACGGTTGAACATATCGACTCACCGTTTGCAGATGACAACGTACCTGTTAAGACAGATGTTTACTTCGAAGTCTTTGACGGAGCAGTAAGCGACCTTACAGCGTTTAAGACTGAAGACGGTCATGACGCGGTATTCGGTCTTTCCGTTAAGAAGATCGGAACTTATGATTTCAAGATCTACGCTTCTTCCGAACTCGACGAAGTCGCACAGATCCCGATGACATTCTTCTATACCAGTATTCCGATCCAGGTTCTTACATGGAACGGAACAGGCGGAAAAGAAGACGTAAGACCGATAAGCGTATTCTGCAGCGGTCAGCCGGCCATCATCAGACTTCACTTTGCGACACCGGGCGTTAAGCTCTTAAGGATCGAGACTACCTTCGTCTGTGACGAACGCCTTGAAAAACGGTGGGATTTTTCCTGACGTAATGATAAAATAATAGGAGTTTTTTTATGGAAGGAGAAATGAATGCGACGCGATTACTTTATTTGCGTGTTCTTACTGCTTATCGCGGTAGCACTGTCGTTCGTATGTCTTCTTCCTGTCTGCTACGCTTATGACGGCGTGATCGCACGTGAAGTTGGTATTATCGAGAAGATCGCGAGTATCCTCTTTGCGGTCGTAACGATAATCGCTTTCCCGATCCTTACTGCTGTTAAGAAAAAGTTTTGGGCTATGCTCGGTAACGCAGCATTTGGTCTTCTTGCTTTTATCCCGGGAATGTTTCTTCCTGGTATGGCTGCTAAGCTTGCAGCTCCTGATGTAGCTATCACTACTACCGTTAAGGCATTCTTCTTTAAGGCGATCTACTCCATGACTTATGCTCCGTTCGTAGGTCTCGGATCTATAGTAGGCGACAAGGCGGGACAATTCTTTCCGAAGCTCATCCTTCCTATGTCACTTCTTATCTACGGTGCGGTCAAGCTTTTCAGATTCTACAAAGAGGCATATATCGCTGAAAGACTTGCACCTGTTCCGACTAACGATTCTCCTACGATCAGGACCAGAAAGCCTGATATCCTCGGAACTGTCATCTCAGCTCCTGTCAACAACAAGACAGCTCCTGAGACAGGTGACGAGACTAAGACCAACATAAGAGTTCCGGATCCTGCTCCGCAACCTAAGCCACAGCCTAGGCCGCAGCAGCCTCAACCACAACCTCAACCGCAGGTTAGAGCTCCTCAGCCGAAGCCTCAGCCACAGGCTGTAAAGGCACCTGAGCCGAAGCCTCAGATCCCGCCTAAGCAACAGCAGAAGCCGACTGAGGGAGTTAGAGCTCCGAATATCAATATCTCATTTGATGCTATTCCTTTGGGAGCTCCTGACGAGAAGCCTTCCATCAGTGCTCCTGAGAAGAAGGATGTTATCCAGCTTGAGGCTCCGAAGAATAACGATGTCATCATTCTCGATGCGCCTAAGGACAAACCTATCGAGCTCGGTCCTCCTAAGTAATGCAGGGTTGAAAAGAGAGGTTTTCCCTTGTAGAATGTGACACAGAATAAAACACGGAGAATAGTATGGCCAAGAATCTTAAATTCTGGAAAAAGTATCTTACAACCAGTGAAGACATAAAAGTTGAACAGCAGAATGATGTTGACGCTTTGGAGAAGGGTCTTGAAGGTCTTTCATGGGAGGAAACTGCCCACAGATCTGCAGGAACCGTAAAGAAGACACATTTCTCACTTGGTGAAGAGATCGGTAACTCCGTTACTCACGCTGTTATGGCCGTATTCTTCCTTTGCATGATCCCGTACGCCAGTATCAGAGCATATACTCATGCTCCTGAGGGAAAAGAAGTTATCGATGCACTCGGTATCAGCATCTATATGATTTCTTCTTTCCTCATGTTCCTCGCTTCCACCTGGTATCATTCCACGATGAGAGGCACAACATGGAAATATGTAACGGGTAAGATCGATTATTGTTTCGTATTCGCCTGCATCGCAGGAACATATACGCCTATCTGGCTTTCCCTTATCGGAGGCGGTGTAGGCTTGGGATTCTGTATCGCTCAGTGGTGTCTCGCCCTCGCAGGAATCCTTTTTAAATCCCTCATGTACTCCAAGTCCAAGGCCAGCCAGATCATTTCCTGGGTCGTATATTTCCTTTTGGGCTGGATGATCTTTTTCTACATTGTGGGATTCTTCCACGCAGCATCTCTTCCGTGCTTCTGGCTCGTTCTCGCAGGAACGATCTGCTACACGGTCGGCGTTATCTTCTTCGCCGGTAAGTACAAGTTCGCACACATGGTATGGCACTTCCTCGTTGACTTCGGTGCTATCTGCCACTTCATCGGACTTGTATATTTCATGAGATAAATCTCAACTTAAGAATTAAATGATCGCATTAAAAGGGGGCTGATTTTCAGCCCCCAAAAACGATTTGGTTTCTGTCCATGAGGAGAAGACAGAAAGATATTATGAAAACTTACCCATGTGTTAAGTTCACTTAATAAACTCGAAACTCTTAAGTGACGGATTGCCGACACCCTTGAATGTGAAGAACAACGGATATACGCCGTCCTTAAGGCTTACATCTGCAGCACACTTTGTCCATGCTGTGCAGAATGTAACGTCAAACGTAGCGAGAACTTCGCCGTCAAGAGATGTACGAAGTTCGAACGTTCCCTGACCGTAGCCTCTTGTGGTGATCCTGATACCCTTAAGATCCTTGATGTCGAAGTACTTGAATCCGACAGTCGTTCCGTCAAAGATATCTCTTACATAACCGAGGTTGTGGTCACCGTCTCGTCCTTCCTGCGTGATGTAAGCAACCTTGTGCTCGCCTACATACATCTGCTTCCTGTCATCGAAAAGGTTACAAGCGATATACGCCGGGTACTCGCCCTCGCCCTTCAAAGGACCGCCGTTAAGACCACATGATGTGATCTCGACCTGCTTTATCTGACCCTTCTCATCGAAAACAATCTTTTCTGCGCAGCCCTGTCTTGAATACCAGTCATTGTTGGTCTGTCTGTGGTAGAAGATGTACCACTCGCCGTTGATCTCGATGATGCTTCCATGGTTATTGGCACCGTAAGCAGTCGGTTTATCTGCAGGCTTATATGTATCGATATGCATGTCGCAGTTACTTACGATAACGCCGCCATACGTAAACTCACCGAGGATATCTTCCGTATATGCGTAGCAAAGTTCATGCATTACCTGTGAAGAGTAGATGAGGTAATACATGTTTCCTCTCTTCCTTATGGAAGGAGCTTCGAAGAATGCATGACCTTCATACTGGGAACCCTTGCTGTGCTGTGTGCTCGGGATCACGAACTCAGGAGCCTTTGTGATAGTGAGCATGTCTTTTCCGAGAACAGTTCTCATACAACCGTGACGGCTCGCATCTCCCTGACCGCAGAAACCTGTGAACAGGTATGTTGTATCGCCTTCGGTGAGAACGCCCGGATCGAACTGAGGCTCGTCGCCTTCCTTCTCACCGAGAAGTGTTCCGTCTTCGTAATGAACATGTCCGTAGAACTCGAACTTGCCCTGCGGCTTATCGCTTACTGCAACTGCAACTACGTTTTTGTTATCGAGAACATAGTACATGTAGTATCTTCCATCAGGACCTACAGTTACGTCAGGAGCGTAGAGACATCCTCTGTCATCGCCGTTCTGCGGATCGTCTGATCTTCTGTAAGATACGCCTTCGTATGTCCAGTTTCCGAGATCATCAACTGGAGCAGACCAGGAAACATAATCGCCCGGACAGAAAGCTGTTCCGTTGAAGAAGTCATGTGAACCATAGACATAGACTCTGTTATTGAATACGTACGGCTCACCGTCAGGTACATATTCCCATGACGGCAGGTAAGGATTGAATGCCTGCTTTTTCGGAACTTCGTAAAGCTGTACTGCAGGAACTGCTGAGCCGCTTGAAGTCGAAGCAACCGTTCCGAGTGCACTTTGTTCAAGGTGCTCGGAAATGAAGTCGATGAACTCTGAAGAAGGATTCTCATCCTGAGTCTTAGCAACAGGTCCTTCAGCTGTAAAGTGCATCTCATTCTTGTAGGAAGGTGAGTACGGCTTCCACATAGGCATAACCGACTCGTCAACATCATTACCGTTAGGATCGCCTGTCTTGATGAAGTTAACAAAGTAGTTACTCATCTTTCTCGCGAGATCATAATGTCTTCCCGTGAACGGTCTCCAGCACTCGTGGAGGTTATCGAAGAAGAACCACAGATCTACGGAATGGAATGTACCCGGATTATCGTATCCCGGAATATCAGGCTCGAAGCAGTAATAGTAGCTAGGCTGATCATTATACTTAAACGCGGTCTTAACGGCACACTCGATTCCGCGAAGCGGTGCATGAAGGTTACCGTTGACCACAACTTTTGACTCAGGAAGTGAAAGGAACTTATCTGCCTTTTCTCCGAAAATTTCCTTTGCCTTGTTTACGAATTCCTCATCGGATTCAGCAGCGATAAAGCTCGGGAACTCATCAAAAGTATTACCTGAGATGAGCGGTACATGAGCATGCTTTCCTTCCAAAACGAGTTTGAACGGATCGCCGTCAAGGAATACGTTATCGATCATAGGTGTGAAGAAGAAGCCGGTCGAATTACGGAAATCCGAAGCCTTTTCTCTTAAAGTAGCAGCGTCGATCTTACGAGCTTCTTCGATAGTTTTTACTCCCAAAGTCTCGAAGAACTTAACGCCCCATGAGCAAGCATCATCAACAGTTCTTGGTGAGATAACAGTATCCTTCATATAAGGAGTCTGGATGATACCTGAGATGATTACTGCTCTGTTATAAAGTCCGATGCTGGACTTAGCAACAAGATGATTAAGAACGCTTCCTCCGCCTGCTGACTGACCTGCGATAGTGATGTTGTCAGGGTTGCCGCCGAAGTTTCTTATGTTCTCTTTAACCCACTTGATACCTGCCTGCTGGTCAAGACTTCCGAAGTTGGCAGGAGCATCAGGATTTTCCTTGAAAAGATCAGGGTGCGGAAGGAATCCGAAAGCACCGAGTCTGTAGTTTACCGTTACAACGATGATGCCGCGCTTAGCGAGCTGCTCTCCGTTGAACTCCATCTCTGCAGTGTATCCCCACTGGAATCCGCCGCCGAAGAACCATACCAAAACAGGAAGGTTATCTTCCTTGGTCTTAGCTGGTGTCCATACGTTCAGGTAAAGACAATCTTCGTCCATCGGAATATCCGGATCTACGTGCCACTCACGGCAATAGATATCCGTTCCGATACCCGGCTGGTCCTGCATTGAGATTGGTGCGAATTCAAAGGCGTCATATACGCCGTCCCACTTTTTACAAGGCTGTGGAGCCTTCCAGCGATTCTCTCCAACAGGCGGTGCCGCGAACGGTATTCCTTTGAAGACTGAGATCCTGGTGTTGTTGCCTGAAAGACCGCGAACGAGACCATTCGCAGTTTCAACTGTCTTAAGCATTGGATATCCTCATTTCCGGAAAATAATATCTAAATTCATATTAAGCAAGATAAAATTGTTATACAACGGGACAAATTCTAGGTAAAAAACTGTTAAAGTTCAGCACTTGGGAAGCCCTTATTGAAATTTGCCCTGTCCTATTGTAACTTACAACTTAACTAAGAAATAAATTAGGGGGACCTTATGTACAAACTCTTTATCAACACAGGTAAGGAACTCGGGCACATCAACCCTGAGATCCAGGGACACTTTTCCGAGCATCTCGGCAGATGCATCTACGAAGGTGTCTATGTAGGCGAGAACTCCGATATCCCGAACACAAACGGTATGCGTAACGACGTAGTCGAAGCTCTCAAAGAAATGAAGATCCCTGTACTTCGTTGGCCGGGCGGATGCTTTGCCGATGAGTATCACTGGAAAGACGGAATCGGTCCTAAGGACCAGAGAAAGAAGATGATCAACACCAACTGGGGCGGTGTTACCGAAGACAACTCTTTCGGTACTCACGAGTTCATGGAGCTTGCCGAGCAGCTGGGTTGTAAGACATACGTTAACGGTAACGTCGGAAGCGGTACCGTTCAGGAGATGAGCGAGTGGGTCGAGTACATGACATTCGACGGCGTTTCTCCAATGGCAGATCTCAGAAGAAAGAACGGAAGAGAAAAGCCATGGACAGTTGACTACTTCGCAGTAGGTAACGAGACTTGGGGATGCGGCGGTAACATGGTACCTGAGTACTACGCTAATCTTTATAAGCACTATCAGACATTCGTTAAGCAGTTTAATCCGGATAAGAAGATCAAGAAGATCGCTGTAGGTCCTACAGATAAGGACTACAACTGGACTGAGACAATGCTTCGCGAGTGCTTCAGACAGCAGGGAACATTCCCACAGAATTTCGGTTACATGGACGGACTTACGCTCCATTACTACACACTTCCTTATGACTGGGACAAGAAGGGAAGTGCCACAGGCTTTAACGACAAAGAGTGGTACATGACTCTTGCTAAGACATTCTGCATGGAAGAATTCATTGAGAAGCATTCAGCTATCATGGACAGATACGATCCTGAGTGTAAGATCGGTCTCATGGTCGATGAGTGGGGTACATGGTACGACGTAGAGGAAGGAACAAATCCCGGATTCCTTTACCAGCAGAATACTATAAGAGATGCGTTGATCGCAGCTATCAACCTCAACATCTTCAACAAGCACTGTAAGAGAGTCAAGATGGCTAACATCGCTCAGCTTGTTAACGTTCTTCAGGCAGTTATCCTTACTGAAGGCGACAAGATGATCAAGACTCCGACATATTACGTATTCAGGATGTACAGCTATCATCAGGACAACGAGCTTCTCGAGAGTTCCGTTAACACAGACAAGATCGGTCTTGAGGAGCAGTACATGGTTCCTAATCTTACCGAGTCTGTTTCCAAAGCTAAGGACGGCAAGATCCATATCACATTGGGCAATCTCTCATGCACGGATTCCTATGATCTTGAGAGCTGTCTTATGGGTGAGACCATCAAGTCCGTTAAGGCTTCGATCGTTGCAGGTAAGATGGATGATCACAACACATTTGATGCTCCGAATGTAGTTGAGGAGAAAGTTTTCGAGAATATAAGCTTTGAGGGAGACAAGATCAAGTTCACTATGCCTGCTTCAAGCGTAATGCACATCGAAGTAGAGATCTGACATGGGCAAGATCTGCAGAAGATGCCTTTTAAGCGACATCAGCAAAGAGCAGTATGAGGCTTTGATCGTGGAAGGTCTTAAGGCTTTGCCGCCTGAGGATCTTGTTGATGGATATTCCTGCTCGAAAAGGCTGGAAATCTGCAGAGAATGTGAGAAACTAAATGAAGGAACTTGTCTCGCTTGCGGATGCTTTGTCGAGATAAGAGCGGCACTTAAAAAGGGCAGATGCCCGTATAACAAATGGTGATAACTATGGACTACAAAAATCTTCTTGCTGAAGGCAAATGCGTACTCGGAATCGAATTCGGTTCCACAAGGATCAAGGCAGTTCTCGCTGACATGAACGGCAACCCGATCGAATTCGGTGACCACATGTGGGAGAACGATCTTAAGGACGGCATCTGGACATATTCCGAAGATGCTATCTGGGGCGGACTTCAGGACGCTTACAAAAATCTCAAGGACAACGTAAAGGCTAAGTACGACGTTACACTTAAGTCTTTCGCGGCTATCGGTTTCTCCGCGATGATGCACGGCTACATCGCTCTTGATTCAAAGGACGAACTTCTCGTTCCGTTCAGGACATGGAGAAACACTATTACTGAGGAAGCAGCAGATAAGCTTACAGAAGCTTTTGATTTCAACATTCCTCAGAGATGGAGCATCTCACATCTTTATCAGGCTATCTTAAACGGTGAAGAGCACGTTAAGGATATCTCATTCCTTACTACTCTCGCAGGTTATGTTCACTACAAGCTCACAGGCGTTAAGGCTTTGGGCGTAGGCGACGCATCAGGTATGTTCCCGATCGATTCGGATACTATCGATTACGATTCCGGAATGCTCGGCATCTTCGCTGACATGATCAAGGATAAGAACTTCCCATGGGATCTTAAGGGTATCCTTCCTAAGGTCCTGAACGCAGGTGAGAACGCAGGAACACTTACCGCAGCAGGCGCTAAGCTTCTCGACGTTGAGGGCGATCTTAACGAGGGAATCCTCCTTTGCCCGCCGGAAGGTGACGCAGGAACAGGTATGGTCGCTACGAATTCCGTAGCTCCTGAGACAGGTAATATCTCTGCAGGAACTTCAGTTTTCGCCATGGTGGTTCTTAAGAAAGCAATGTCCAAGCTTCACAGAGAGATCGATATGGTAACTACACCTTCAGGTGCTCCTGTTGCCATGGTTCACTGCAATAACTGTACATCCGAGATCAATGCTTGGGCTAACCTTTTCGATGAGTTCGGAAAGCTTATGGGAGCTAACTTCGACAAGGGCGAGATCTTCGGTAAGCTCTACGGATGCGCTCTTGACGGCGATAAGGATTGCGGCGGACTTGTAGGCTATAACTATCTTTCCGGTGAGCCTGTAACAGGTTTCATGAACGGAAGTCCACTCTTCATGAGAAGTGCAGAGGACAGCTTCACGCTTCCTAACTTTATGAGAATGCAGCTTTATTCCGCACTCGCATCTTTGAAGATCGGCATGAACATCCTTACGGATGAGGAGAAGGTCGAGATCAAGAAGATGTTCGGTCACGGCGGTTTCTTCAAGACACCTAAGGCGGGACAGACAGTCTGCTCCGCAGCTATCAAAGCTCCGATCTGCCTTTTGACAACAGCAGGTGAGGGCGGTGCATGGGGTATCGCAGTCCTTGCTCTTTATGCGGCTAAGAAAGATTCCTACGCAACACTCGAGAGCTTCCTCGAAGAGGAGATCTTCAAGAGTGCCGAGGCAACTGAACTCATGGCTTCCGACGAAGACGTTAAGGGCTTCGACAAGTTCATGGAAAGATATGTTGCAGGACTTGCTACAGAGAAGAGCGCAACAGAAGTACTTATCAAGTGAGGTTAATTATGCTGGAAGACATTAAGCAAAGAGTATACGAAGCAAATATGCTTCTTCCTAAGTTCGGACTCGTTACTTTTACATGGGGTAACGTAAGTGAGATCGACAGGGAGAAGGGACTTGTAGTTATTAAGCCGAGCGGCGTTCCTTATGAGACGATGAAGCCTGAGGATATGGTCGTTCTCGATCTTGACGGAAACAGAGTCGAAGGTTCCATGAAGCCTTCTTCCGATGCTCCGACACACATCTATCTTTACAAGAAGTTCCCGAAGATCGGAGGCGTTGTTCATACGCATTCTTCATTCGCTACTTCATGGGCTCAGGCAGGCCGTGATGTTCCTTGCTACGGAACAACACACGCCGACTATTTCTACGGAAATATCCCTTGCGCACGTTCCCTCACAACAGAGGAGATCGAAGGCGAGTACGAGCTCAACACAGGTGTCATCATCGGTGAGGAATTCGACAAGCGCGGCATCGACTACGAGGCAGTTCCGGGCGTTCTTTGCACCAACCACGGACCATTTACATGGGGTAAGGACGGCCACGAGGCTGTTCATAACGCAGTAGTTCTCGAGGAAGTAGCAAAGATGGCGTTCAGGACTGAGATCATCAACAAGGACGTTAAGCCTGCTCCTCAGAATATCCAGGATAAGCACTACTTCAGAAAGCACGGAGCAAATGCTTACTACGGACAGAATTGATACGATATAAATGATTTCATAGACTGATCTCCTTTTCGAAAAAGGGGATCAGTTTTTTACCCGATAAAACCGGAGATTTGCAATCGGTTCGGGTCTCTATATATAATAATAAAGACTTTTTTCGCGTATGAGGGGCATAAAGTGAGAAAAACCAAGACAAGCAGCATCCTTAACAGCATGAACCTGAATACCAAGTTCATGGTTATTTACGTTGTCTGTATTATCTTCCCTCTCATACTTACTGACGGCTTCATCCTCCGTGCTCTCTATAACGAAGAGACCAGTAACGCGAGACACAACAGGGAAGCTGAGGCCCAGGCCGTTTACGATTCGGTCCTTTACAGTACATGGAACTACGACTTCTTCATCGCCAGCGCCATCGATAAGAACAAAGTCATCAACCAATTCCTCGATAAGAGTTATGCTGCTCCGTACGATTACTACAGCGCTTACACGCAGGACGTTTCCAACTCTTTCTTTAAGACACTTGCGGGCCTCCGAAGCGACAAGATCGTAATCTATGCCGATAACCCGACCATCCTTAACGGCGGTAACTTCAGACCATTAAGTTCCGGCAAGAACGAAGAGTGGTACAAGAGATTTGTCGAACTTAATACCGACGAAGCTCTGCTTGTTTTCTACGACAGATCCGAGCGTTTTCTGGAACAGAAAAAATTTATGTATGTTAAGAGAATGACGGAGATCAAATCTTCCAAAGAGAAGATAATCACCATCACCAACACCTACAGCAGCATGATGAACTCCCTCGACAGCATTCCGACCAGCAGCGGCGATGATATCTATGTCGTAACCAATAAATATGTTCCTATCTCGAACCAGGGCGACAATGTCCTTTATAACGACATCAAGGACCGCATAGAGCGCGGCAGGAACATGACGGTCAAAGAAGGAAGCCTCAACACCACCGACTTCAAGATATACGTATTCAGCGACGAGGTCATGGTCCTTTCCGTCATCAGGAACAATTCCAGATTCCTGTTCCCGCTCATACTCTTAACACTCCTTCTTCCTCTTCTTGTCATGAAGCTTATCGAAAACTCTATCCTTCGAAGGATCAATCAGCTCCAGGATGCTTTCGTCGGTAACAGATCACAGACCTTCAGGACAATCGAGGATATTGACGGTAATGATGAGATAGCATCTCTTATGATCAACTACAACAACATGGTAAGACTTAACAACGAGCTTACCAACACGATCTATAAGGAGAAACTCAAGGATCAGCAGAACCACATCGCCCGTAAGAACGCAGAACTTCTCGCCCTTCAGAGCCAGATCAATCCGCACTTCCTGTTCAACGCTCTCGAGAGTATAAGAATGCACAGTATCCTCAAGGGCGAGGACGAGACAGCTGAGATGGTAGAAAAGCTGGCGGTCATGGAGCGTCAGAACGTTGACTGGCAGCACGACTCCGTTACGGTCGGTGAGGAGACCGAGTTCATCAAGGCTTACCTTCAGCTCCAGAGCTACCGATTCGGTGACCGTCTCACATTCGACATCGATATAGCTGAAGGATGCGAGAACTATCTCATCCCTAAGCTCACTTTGGTTACATTTGTTGAGAATGCCTGCGTACACGGCATCGAGTCCAAGTCTTCCCAGGGATGGATCTTTGTAAGAGTTTATCCGGATAAAGATAATGAATACTTATATATAGAAGTAGAAGATACCGGTGACGGAATGAGCGAAGCCGAAGTTCAGAAACTGGCTAAGAGAATGAATTCCGTTACCATCGACACAATCAAGCAGGTTAAGCACGTCGGAATCCTCAACGCATGTTTGAGAATGAAGATGATGTTTGATGATAAGGCAAAGTTTTATGTGGATAGCGAACAGGGCGTTGGCATGGCGGTAGTGATCAAGATACCGATCGAAAACTTAACAAAGAGGGGTTAATTCAAATGTTGAAAGTAATGCTAATTGATGATGAGCCGTATATCCTTCAGGGACTTCAGGTCCTGGTCAACTGGGAGAGTGAAGGTTACGAGATCGCAGCTGTAATGACTAACGGCAAGGACGCGTACAACTACCTTAAGGAGAATCAGGTCGATCTCATCATCTCCGATATCCAGATGCCTAACATGACGGGTATCGAACTTCTTGACGCGATCACCAAGGAGAACATCTCCGATGCGAAATTTGTAATCCTCACAGGCTACGATGATTTCTCATACATGCAGAAAGCGATCCGCAACAACTGCTTCGACTACATCCTTAAGCCTGTTAACAAAGAGGAGCTCATTACCCTTCTTCGAAAAGTATCCAATCTTAATAAGGAATCTATAATATTAAAAGAGAACCAGGAAAAAATGGCGGATGCTTATCTTGCTTCCAATGTCATCTCACTTCTCAAAGGAAAGTACGGCGACGACGACCTGGCATATGTTAATAACCACATGCAGATCACGGGCGGCGTCAGGTTCATCGACATCGAGCTTGCCGACGAATACGAGAATGCCGAAGCAACCGATTCCGACGACTACGATATGCGACTTATCCAAAGGCAGCTCTATAATGCCTGCAGGGAAGTCCTCAAAGAGAACGCCAACCATTTCATTTTCGACGTATCTTATGATGAAGATAATTATGATATAGGTTTTATATACTGTGACAACATGGCGACCAGGCGAGACCTCTCCGAGGAAGAGTTCCTGAACCTCATGCTCCGCAAGATCGAAGTCATCATGACAAAACCTATAAGAATGCTCTGCGGTAAGAAAGTCCCGAGCATCGCAGCCCTGTCAAAGTCTTACAGCTCCTGCAGCAGACTTAACAGTATCAAGGGTTTCCATAACCAGAAGAAGATCTATCTCTACGAAGATGAAGTGCAGGTAGGCCAGAACGGCATCATCCTTTGCAAGAACACCATCGATGATGTCATCGCCTCTATCGAAAACAATGACACCGAGAAGATCGATTCCGAGATCGACCGTCTCTATGCCGAGATGGGTTCCGGAGAAAACAAGGGCAGCACCATCGACCTCAACATCAACTACCTTCTCTTCCAGCTCATACACCTGGCTAGCGAGCAGGATGACAGTATCAACCAGGAAGAGATCGTCCAGTACATTTCCGAGCACTCTTTCGAGAGCACACTGAACCGAGGAAGTAATCAGCATATGAAGCGATTCGCCAAAGAGTATGCCAATTATCTTTCCGAACTTCGAAAAAGTGTATCCCGCGGAATCCTGGCAGATGTCGAAAACGAGATCAAGGATCACTTCGCAGAAAATATCTCCCTACGTTATTTAGGGGACAAATATCATATCAACAGTTCGTACTTAGGCCAGGTTTTCCGTAAGAAATACGGGATGAGTTTCAAAAACTACCTGACAAATTATAGGATCAAGGAAGCAGCCAAGCAGGTTATCAATACTGAGAAGAAGATCAACCAGATTGCAGAGGATGTAGGCTATAAAGATACGGACTACTTTATCCGCAAATTCATTGAAATAAAGGGCTGTACGCCGTCTAAGTACCGAAAAACCAACCGCTGATTGCGTGAAACGTTTCGTTGCAAATTGCCCAAAAAAAACTGACAAATTATATTATTGTTATGTAGAATTTGTCTGTATTTATGTAAGAGTTCATAGGGTGTTGCCACAATTCTACCTATTTTATAATTTAGGTACCAATATACTGCGTCAGCAGTAAATATAATGAGGAGGCTTTAAATGAAAAAGAAGTTATTTGCAGTTGTTATGGCTTCAATGATGGCAGTTTCTGCTCTCGCTGCTTGTACTGATAAGAACGGTACAGACACTACAGCAGGTACAGCTGCTGCGCCAGACACAACAAATGCTGAAGGCGAAGCTGTTTACTCTCAGGAAGCTATCTTGGACATGAAGATGTTCGCAGCAATGGCTGGTACAGAGATCAACAGCGGAAACAAGATCCAGGAATTGATCGCTGAGAAGACAGGTGTCCGTCTTAAGGAGACATGGCTTACAGGTCAGCAGGCTGGTGAGGCTATCGGTGCTATCATCGCATCCGGTGAGCTCCCTGACTTGATCGATGGTGGTGACGGTTCCGTTACTCTCTGGGAGAATGATTTGCTTGTAGCATGGGATCCTTATCTCGATATGTATCCAAACCTCAAGGAAATGTATACAGACGAGGAGTGGGATAAGTTCCGTATGGAAGATGGTCACATCTATTGGGCTAACGTATTCGGTAACCACTATAAGGGAATCGATACATCAACAGGCCACAATGGTGAGGCTTTCTGGATCCAGGTTCGTGTACTTGAGGATGCTGGTTATCCACAGGTTCAGACATTGGATGAGTACTTCGAGCTTCTTGACAACTATGTAGAAAAGTATAAGACAATGCCAGACGGTGAGACACCTCTCATTGCTTACACAGCTCTTACAGATGGTTGGAAGTATTTCTGTCTTGAGAACCCTCCGATGTTCTTGGATGGTTATCCGAACGATGGTTGCTGTATCGTTAACGTTGACGATCCTGCTAACCCTGTAGTTGTTGACTACAACACAACAGACACAGCTAAGAAGTATTTCCAGAAGTTGAACGAAGAGTGGAAGAAGGGATCTATCAACCCTGACTTCGCTACACAGTCCTACGATGACTACATCTCCATGCTTTCTACAGGCCGTGTACTCGGTTTGTGTGACCAGTATTGGGACTTCGCATACAGCCTTATGGGTCCATTCGCACAGAATCTTGACAGCCTTGACGGCGGACGTCTTGACGAACTCGGATGTGACTATGTACCTCTCGGTCTTACAATCGAGGCTGGTATGGAAAACCAGTGGCACTCTTACGGTGACGAGCTCAACCAGTCTTCTGGTGTAGCAGTTACAACTTCTTGTCCAGACCCTAACCTCGCATTCAAGTTCTTGAGCGACGTTCTCGAGCAGGATGTTCACGATCTCCGTTTCTGGGGTATCGAAGGTGAAGACTACCTCGTTGGTGACGATGGTCTCTACTACAGAACAGAAGAGATGAGACAGCTCTGGAAAGATGACGATTATAAGGCTAACCACATCTGTTCTTATTCCTACTGCCCACAGTGGCTCGGAATCAGCCGTGATGGTAAGAACGCTATGATGCCTTCTGAGCAGACATCTGAGTTCTATGCAGGTCTCGCTGAGCCTCTCGCTAAGTGCTTCCAGGCTTACGGCGCTGCTACATACGCTGACATGATCGGTTCACCTGATTGCGGACAGTACCCATGGTACCCACTCTGGTCTTGGTCAAACAACCTCAGCAACGACACTGACGGTGGTATCGCTTGGCAGAAGATGGGTGAAGTTAAGCACGAGTGGCTCCCTAAGATCGTTATGTCTAACAACTTCGAGTCTGACTGGAATTCTTACCTCGCAGCATATGCTGAGTGTAAGCCAGAGGACTTCCTCGCAGAGGCACAGGCAGAGGTTGATGCTAGACTTGCAACAGCTAGAGAGAATGGCTACGAAGGCTAATATCACTTTTTGAAAGTCCATGAAAATGGCAATAGTTAAGTAATGTGGTGGCAACCACGGTAGATGCTGTGGTTGCCACTATTTTTAAGGGGGAATGGTTAAGCATGAGTCTTTCGTCTACTTCTAGTCGTCGTAAAAAGAAGGCGAGTAATGGTGTTGAGTTCACCGCGAAAGAATTCAAACGTCAGTGGATACTCGTAGTTATTGCAGTTCTCTATGTTATTTACGGCGTAATCTTCAATTACCTGCCACTTGCTGGATGGATTATGGCTTTCCAGAATTATAAGTATAAGACAGGTATCTTTGGTTCTAAGTTTGTAGGACTTGATAAGTTTAAGTTCTTGTTCTCTGATGACAAGTTCTTACAGGTTATCAGAAACACATTCTGCATGGGTGCGCTGATCCTTATCTTCAGTACAGTCATGGCAATTGCATTTGCGATCTTGCTCAATGAGATCAAAAACATTATGGGCAAAAAGTTGGTTCAGACAATCTCTTATTTGCCTCACTTCCTTTCATGGATCGTTGTTTGTGGTATCGTTTCAGATACACTTTCTTCTACAGGAATTATTAACGAGCTTCTCACAAAGTTCGGTATTTTAGATAAACCTTTCTTGTTCCTTGGTAGTAAGCCGGCTTTCTGGCCGATCGTTGTAATCACTAACCTTTGGAAAGAGACAGGTTGGAATGCGATCATCTATCTCGCAGCTATTACTTCTATCGACCCGGCTCTCTATGAGTCAGCTTCCATCGATGGTGCAGGACGTTTCCAGAAGATGTGGTATGTAACACTTCCTTCCATCCGTCCTACAATCATGATTCTCTTGTTGATGAACATCGGTAACGTTCTTAACGCTGGTTTCGAGCTCCAGTACATCTTGGGTAATGGTCTTGTACAGAGCGTTTCCAGAACAATCGATATCTACGTCCTCGACTGGGCTATCAACGGTAGAAACATGGACTTCTCACTTGGTACCGCTGCCGGTATCTTTAAAACCGCGGTTTCCCTTGTCTTGATCGTTGGCGGTAACATGATCGCCAAGAAGACAGGCGATGAGCGTCTGTTCTAAGGAGGGAAGTAGAAAATGGCAATTAGTACAGGTAAGCCTATCAAGAGAAAGATGGCACCGGAGGATTTGATCTTTACTATCTTCAATACTCTTTTCATGGTATTGTTCGCAGTAGTAACTCTCTATCCGGTATTAAACACATTAGCTTATTCATTTAATGACGGTTCTGACGCCGTAAGAGGCGGTATCCACCTCTTGCCTCGTGTATTCTCTCTTAAGAGTTACAAGACCGTTTTGCACAAAGAAGGTATCTTGACCGGTGCAAAGATTACAGTATTGAGAACAATCATCGGTACACTTGCATCTCTTGCAGCTAACGCATTGCTCTCATTCATCTTGAGCCGTAAGAAGTTCCTCTTTAAGTCAGGACTTTCACTTTTCTGGATCATCACAATGTACGCTAACGGTGGTTTGATTCCTACAATGGTTCTTTTCAGATCCCTCCACCTCACAGGTACATTCTGGGTATACGTAATCCCTGGTCTCGTAAGTGCATTCAACGTAATGGTTATGAGAACATACATGGCTGGTATCCCTGATTCCCTTGAAGAATCTGCTCAGCTCGAAGGTGCTGGTTACATGACAGTCTTCTTGAGAATCATCTCTCCACTCTGTAAGCCGGTTTACGCTACAATCGCTTTGTTCGTAGCTGTATATCATTGGAACTCCTGGTTCGATGCTATGCTCTATAACAGAATGAATACTCAGTACACAACACTCCAGTACGAGTTGATGAAGCTCTTGGACTCTGTAGCAAACCAGGGCCAGGGCGGCGGCGGAGCAGCTTCTCACACACGTGAGTCTGTTGCTACAGTAGTTCCGATCACTGTTAGATCTGCTGCTACAATCGTTACCATCGCACCTATCATCTGTCTGTATCCATTCCTTCAGAGATACTTCGTTACAGGTCTTACAATCGGTGGTGTTAAAGAGTAATTATCATACACACTTTATAAAATCTCTGAAAGCCTGCCTTGGTCTTCAAGGCAGGCTTTCCTAAACATTGAAAACATTTTATCATTAGGTCAATATGAATATTCCCGAAAACAGAAAATCAAAAATCAGACTTATCACCGAAGATACGAACGGAAATGCTATTTGCAACGAGACTATGCATATTGATCTTCAGAAGCATAAGTTTTTGTTCGGATGCGGTGCTTTCGACATCAATAACTACATGAATACTGATGACGAAGAGCAGAAGAAGTTTTTCGAAGAAAGGACCAATAAGTGGCTTGATGTATTTAACTATGCGACACTTCCTTTCTACTGGGGTCAGTTTGAGCCTGAGGAAGGACAGCCGCATACAGAGCAGCTTATGAGAACAGCGAAGTTCCTTAAGGAAAAGAATGTGACGGTTAAAGGTCACCCGCTATGCTGGCACACGGAATGTGCTCCTTGGCTCATGAAGTATGACAATCCGACGATCATGGAAAAGCAGCTTCAGAGGATCGACAGGGAAGTAGCAGGTTTTAAAGGTCTCATCGATATGTGGGATGTTATTAATGAAGTAGTCATCATGCCTGTTTTCGATAAGTACGATAATGCTGTTACGAGACTTTGCAATGAGTACGGACAGGTAGGTCTGGTTAAGAGAGTTTTCGATGAGGCAAGAAAGAATAATAAGGATGCGACGCTGCTTATAAATGACTTCAACACTTCCCCTAAGTATGAGGATCTGTTGGAAAGGATCCTTGATGCAGGCGTGGAAGTTTCCGCCATCGGAATCCAGTCCCATCAGCATCAGGGTTATTGGGGCAAGGAGAAGATCCTGGATGTTTTGGAGAGATTTTCCAGATTCGGACTTCCGATCCACTTTACGGAGAATACGTTGGTTTCAGGAACTGCGATCCCTGAGTATATCGTTGACCTGAACGACTGGCAGGTAGATGAATGGCCGTCGACTCCTGAACTCGAGGAAGTTCAGAAGAACAACATGAAGGAGATGTACACGACTTTGTTCGAGTGTCCTCAGGTCGAGGCGATCACAACATGGGATTTCACGGACGGTGCGTGGCTTAAGGCTCCTTCGGGTTTCCTTAGAACTGACAATTCCATCAAGCCTTCGTATGTTATGATGAAGGAGCTTATTCACAAAGAGTTGAGCACAAACGAAGAAATTGTTACCGATTCTGACGGCGCCGTAACGGTTGAAGGTTTTAAGGGAGAATATATAATTACATATGGAGAAAAACCGGCGAAGTTTACGATCGATGACGGAATCGACACAGTAAAGATCGTATTCTGAGCTAAATAATTACCTGAGGTGTGACTGAATGAATTTTTTGAAGCCTGACAGTCCTGTCATGCGACTTATAAGTAAGATCGCGGACATTCTTGTTCTGAATATACTTACCATTATCTGCAGTATCCCGATAGTGACTATCGGTGCTGCCGTTACTGCTAATTTCAGCGTAGCCATGAAGGTAGTTAAGGATGAGGACAACGGCGTCTTTCTTCCTTATTTCAAGGCGTTTAAGAAGAACTTTAAGCCGGCAACGCTGGCTTGGATTGTTTTGGGTATGGCTATATTCCTCATAGTCATCGACTGGAGATGGATCATACAAAACGGTTGGGGAACAACACCGTTCGTGTACAGATTCCTCGTTGTGTTTATGAGTGCGTTTGTGTGGCTCATTACGCTTTCGATCTTTCCTCTTATCGCAAGATATGAGATGAAGATGATGGAATATTTCAAGGCTGCACTTATACTTTCCATAACTAGATTCATTCCGCTTGCACTCGTTTCTTTGTTCATGCTCGGATCCGTTATTGCATGTATTTGGTATGCCAGATGGTTCCCGCTCCTTTATGCGTTCTGCACTCTTACATCCATGTACTTCCTCTGCCTTATCTATATAAAGGCATTTAATCGTCTTGAGATGAAGCAAAAGGAAGGCGAAGAGGGAGAAGAGAGCGAAGAAGAGAATTCAGAAGAAACTGAAGAACCGGAAATCATCGAAGAAGCTGAAGAGGTCAAGGAAGAGGAGATACCTGAAACAGAGGGAGCTCCTGTACCGGTAAATGCTTCGATCATGGAAGAGGTATCTCATGCTCAGGCCGTAAAAGAACTTCATAAGGAAATGGAGATCGATACGGAAAGAGAGCCTGAAGAGGAGATAAAGGGAAACAAGCTCACCAAGTTCATCAGAACGGAAAAGAAGAAACTTAAGGGGCTTACCACTAAGCAGAAGATCGGTTACTTCGTTCAGTACTATCTTCCTATAGTTATCCTCCTTCTTGTTTTCATAGTCGGTGTATCATGGTTTGGCCACGACATATACGTTAACCATAAGATCATCCTTAAGGGCGGTATGATCAACTGTCAGGTTTCTGACGCCGGCCGAAAGTATGTGACTGACGGTTTTGTCGAGAGCCTTGGCTATACGACAAAGCAGAGGACAGCACTTTTGTCCGATACAAATCTGGATTTCAAGTCTGATATCGAATTTGAGGAGCGTTATCTTGATATCTCGCTTCGTGCACAGATGGCTACAGGAACATTCTCCTATCTTCTCATTCGTGATGATGCAATGTACAACTACACGAGAGATGACTATTTTACAGATCTTAATACTCTTATCGATATCAACGAGTATTTTGAAGAGGATGAGATATACTACGGAGCAGAGGATGTACCGGTAGGATTGAAGCTCAGGATCGATACAGTAAGAAAACTGGGCCTTTCCGAAGATCATGATTACTATGTTGTTTTCGGATACAATACGGGCGAGATGAAGACACAGAATGATTTCATCGGTTATCTGTTTGACCTTGATCCTGAAGCATAAGAGATAAACAAACAACTAAAAGCGGCTAACAGCCTAAATGATAAAAACAGGTCTCACAGGGACCTGTTTTTTATTGGGAATAAATACAGTTGATTCTCCCTGTTGCCAGGGAGCAAACACAGGATTTAAGGCTAAAATCCAGTATTCAGTCCCTGTTCAATAGGGATATAGCACTGGAGAATGAGTCAAAATCTATTTGATGATCCCTGTAGTCAGGGAGTGTTTACTGTATTTTCAAAAGCACAAAAAAGAGGTTGTCTCAACATTTAAGTGAGACAACCTCTGTTATGTTGTAATATACGTGACTTTAGTTATTACTTACCGAAGAGGCTCAAGAGAACGCCTGCGGCAACTGCAGAACCGATAACACCTGCTACGTTTGGACCCATAGCGTGCATCAGCAGGAAGTTGGAAGGATTAGCCTTCTGGCCTTCCTTATTAGAAACACGTGCTGCCATTGGAACAGCGGATACACCGGCTGAACCGATGAGCGGGTTGATCTTTCCGCCTGAAACTGCATACATAACCTGACCGATGAGAAGACCACCGATTGTGGAGAATGCGAAAGCGATAAGACCCAAGATGATGATCTTGATAGTATCGAACTTAAGGAAGTTAGCACCCTGAGCTGTAGCACCAACCGTAACACCCAAGAAGATAGTTACGATGTTACACAGAGCATTCTGTGCTGTATCGGAGAGACGCTCTGTTACGCCGGACTCACGGAAGAGGTTACCGAGCATGAGCATTCCGAGGAGAGGACCTACAGAAGGGAGAAGGAGAGTACAGATAACTGTAACGATGATAGGGAAGCAGATCTTCTCTACCTTTGATACGTTTCTGAGCTGTTCCATCTTAACTTCACGCTGCTTCTTTGTTGTAAGGAGCTTCATAAGCGGTGGCTGGATCATTGGGATCAAAGCCATGTATGAATAAGCTGCGATAGCGATAGCAGGAAGGATCTCAGGAGCAAGCTTTGTTGTAAGGAAGATAGCCGTAGGGCCGTCTGCACCACCGATGATAGCGATGGAAGCTGCCTGGTTAGCTGTAAAGCCAAGGAGAGAAGCTACAACGAAAGCAAATGAGATACCGAACTGAGCACCTGCACCCATGAAGAGTGAGGAAGGACGAGCGATCAATGGTCCAAAGTCTGTCATGGCACCGACTGCCATAAAGATGAGACAAGGGAAGATAGAAAGCTTAACTCCAAGATAGATGAAGTCAAGAAGTCCGACGCTTATAGCACTGTCCATGCCCGCTTCTTTACCTGTACCGAGGAGTTCCCAGTGGATGTGTCCGCCGGAGAATATCTCTGGGTGATAAAGATCAGCGAGAGGAAGATTGCTCAAGAGCATACCGAATGCGATCGGAAGCAAGAGCAATGGCTCGAACTTCTTTCCGACTGCCAAATAGATGAGCACGAAGGAAAGAACGAGCATGATGGCATTACGGATGTCGATGTTAGCGAATCCGGATGACTGCCACAAGTTCATTAATGCATCAATAAACACTTTTAAGGCCTCCTATCAAGAAATACTTAAGAGGACGTCGCCTGTGTTTACGGAAGCACCCTTGGATGTGAGAACCTGAGCTACTGTACCGGAACATGGTGCGTAGATCTCGTTCTCCATTTTCATAGCTTCGAGGATGCAAACGAGGTCGCCTTCGTTTACTTTAGCGCCGACTGCAACCTTAACGTTAAGGATAGTGCCCGGCATTGGTGCTGTAACAGGAGTTGTACCTGCCTGAGCTGTAGCAGCAGGAGCTGCAGCTGGAGCAGCGGCTGCAGGTGCGGCAGCAACAGGAGCTGCGGCAACAGGAGCAGGAGCTGCCGTAACGGTTGTGGTCTTAAGAAGATTAGCTTTGCCCTTCTCTACCTCAACCTCATATTCTTTATCGTTGATTGTAACTTTATAGATCATTTGAGGTATCTCCTTTACTTGTTCTCTACGAGAGTGATGGATTTGAATACGAGCTCAGAAAGAGGAATGCCCGTATTGTCGCTTACGATAGCCATGATCATAGCAGCTGTCTTCTCATCGCAGCCCTTAAGCTTAAGGCTTCCGGAAGAGAACTCTTCCTCAGCAACAGGAGCTGCAGCAGCTTCAGTAGCAGCAGGCTTTGTACCTGCAGGCTCTTCCTTCTTGGAAGTTACCTTCTCGATACCGCCGATGATGAATGAGAAGATCTTGATCGCAACACAGATGAGCAAAAGGACACCGAAAACGACAGCAATGGTAAATCCGGCTACAGCAAGTGCCTCAGGCAATGTTGCCTGATCTGGACCTGTGAGCAGATAAACAGCATAGTTAGTCATTTATCTTAGTCCTCCTTCTTCTCGATTGTGTAGTTAACAGTATTGGATTCCTGTTCCTCACGGTATTCGAAGAACTTTTCTGCATTTGTTGGGAATGCGATCCAGGAGAGAACGTCCTCATCAGATCTTGCGATCTTGCCGAGTTCCTTCTTGGCATCTTCGAACTGTGGCTTCAATGTATCAGCGAAACGGCATGTGATGATCTCTTCGTCACCCCAAACCTTCTTAACGAGATCCTGGTTAACTTCGCCCGGAGCCTTACCGTACTCACCCTTGAGGTAAGCCTTAACTTCCTTGGAAACGTTCTTATAACGCTCACCTGCGAGTACGTTAGCTGTAGCCTGAACACCAACCATCTGGCTGATAGGTGTTACGAGCGGTGGGTAACCCAAATCTTTTCTTACGTTTGGAACTTCTGCGAGAACCTCGTCGAGTCTGTCGTATGCGTTCTGAGCCTTGAGCTGAGCTACGAGGTTAGAGAGCATTCCGCCAGGTACCTGATATACGAGAGCATCTGTCTTTGTGCCCATTACGTACGGATCAAGTCCGCCGGACTCGAGGAACTTAGCCTTAACAGGAGCGAAGAAGTCGTTGATCTCTTTGAGCTTCTTGGAATCGAGTGTTGTCTCGTATCCGAGCTGCTCAAGAGCATACTTCATTGTCTCTGTAGCAGGCTGAGCAGTACCGCCTGAGAACTGTGAGATAGCGCAGTCGATACCGTCGCATCCTGCCTCAACAGCCTTGAGGTATGTCATTGGGCCGAGGCCTGTTGTTGCATGTGTGTGGAGGAATACAGGGAGCTTAGTGGAAGACTTCAAAGCCTTGATGAGCTTATAAGCTTCGTCTGGTCCCATGATACCGGCCATATCCTTGATACAGATGGAGTGAACACCCATATCCTCGAGTTCCTTACCCATCTGGGCATACTTCTCGAGTGTGTGAACCGGGCTTGTTGTATAGCAGATACAGCCCTGAGCGTGCTTACCGCACTTAAGTACTTCGTCTACTGCGACCTGGATATTTCTGAAGTCGTTCAAAGCATCGAAGATACGGAAGATATCCATTCCGTTCTCTGCTGATTTTCTGACGAAGAGTCTTACTACGTCATCCGGATAGTGCTTGTAACCGAGGATGTTCTGTCCTCTGAGAAGCATCTGGAGAGGTGTCTTAGGGCACTTAGCCTTGATTTTTCTAAGTCTCTCCCACGGATCCTCGTTCAAGTAACGAAGGCAGGAATCGAATGTAGCGCCGCCCCAGCACTCGAGTGAGTAGTAGCCGGCATTGTCCAAAGTCTCGAGGATGCCTTCGAAGTCTGAGAACGGCAAACGTGTAGCGATCAATGACTGGTTAGCGTCACGAAGTACCGTCTCGGTAATGTTAACTTTCATAAAGTCACGCTCCTTATAATATAGTTATTTTTAATAATAAACATTATTTCACCTATATGAGTATATTCAAATCCTCATTGGTTGTATAGTCAGAAAAACATGTTTTTTGTTTCATTTTTCTCCGAAACATGCCGTTATCTCATCAAGTATGTCTGACACCTTTGAAAGGAAGATTTCTTCTTTCGGAGCCTCCTCCTCGAAAAAGAGCATTATCGGAAGTCTGTCTTCCTTGGTAAAGAGCAGGAAGCAGGAGTTTTCGTTCCTTTTCGAGCGGTTCTTGGTATATGCCTGAAGATCACCGATTATTATGTCGATGGTGCTTTTCGAAAAGTCGTCCACAAACTCTTCCTTGGCCTTGAAAAGAAGTTGCTTTGCCTCAAGGACGGTCATCTTTGTGAGCTTGTCGTCTAAAACAGGGTTCATGTAAAAGTAGTCCATGACAGGGAAGAAGTCCTTGCCGCCGACCTTTACGGAGGATGAGTGCCTTACGACGTAGATGTCGCTGTCGGGTTTAAGTGTGCCGTCGTCAAGATCGGACTTAAGAGATTCCAGGATCTCCTCGTAATCGATGGAATCGTATGAAGTGGTTGAATTCATAAAAGTACCTCCGTATAATAAGTCAGTTCCCATTCTACCCTCGAAAAATGGTGTTTACAACAAATACCTGAGGTGATAGAATAAATTGCTCGCGGGAGAACTGCGCCCATTTTTTGCGCGCGTTTTTTCGAGAAGCCAAATAAAACGAAAGGAGAAGTATTGATGCCAACGTTCAATCAATTAGTTAAGTCCGGCAGACACGATAAGACATACAAGTCTGCTTCACCGGCATTGCTCTTCGGCTTGAACACAATCCACAAGAAGGAAACAGACAGTTTCTCTCCTCAAAAGCGTGGTGTGTGCACGGTTGTTAAAACAACGACACCTAAGAAGCCTAACTCGGCTCTTCGTAAGGTTGCTCGTGTACGTTTGACAAACGGCTATGAAGTAACAGCATATATTCCGGGTATCGGACACAACCTGCAGGAGCACTCCGTTGTACTCATCAGAGGCGGACGTGTTAAGGATCTTCCTGGTGTACGTTATCACATCGTTAGAGGTACACTCGACACAGCAGGCGTTGCTAACCGTATGCAGGCTCGTTCCAAGTACGGCGCTAAGAAGCCAAAGGCTGCAAAAGTAAAGAAGTAATCCTATTGCAGGATTGGACAACAAAAGTGATCAGTACTTTGTTCATAGATCATATCTACTGGGCTAAAGCTATCTGAGCACCTGACACGGGTCCAAAAGAACAACTGAAACGTGAGTACCTATGGTTTCAGATCAAAAAACTGATAATCATTAAAGGAGGGAAGACAAGTGCCAAGAAAGGGCAATATCCCAGTTAGAGAAGTGCTCCCTGATCCGCTTTACAATGATGTTAAGGTATCTAAGCTTATCAACAACATCATGCTTGACGGTAAAAAGGGTGTAGCACAGAAAATTTGCTACGACGCTTTCGATATCATCAAAGAGCGTACGGGCTCCGAGCCTTTGGAAGTTTTCTACAAGGCTCTCGAAAATGTTATGCCTGTTCTCGAGTGTAAGGCAAGACGTGTCGGTGGTGCAAACTACCAGGTACCTCTTGAAGTACGTCCTGCAAGACGTCAGACACTCGGACTTCGTTGGATCGTTACATATGCTAGACAGAGAAGCGAGCGCACAATGAAAGAGCGTCTTGCTGCAGAGCTCATCGATGCATCAAACGAGACAGGCGGAGCTTTCAAGAAGAAAGAAGACATGCACAAGATGGCAGATGCAAACCGTGCATTTGCTCATTACAGATGGTAATTACTAAGGAGCATTGAAACGATGAATAGAGAGTATCCACTCGAAAGAACAAGAAATATCGGTATCATGGCTCACATCGACGCAGGTAAGACAACAACTACTGAGCGTATCCTTTACTACACAGGTATCAACCGTAAGATGGGTGAGGTTCACGAGGGTGCTGCTACGATGGACTTCATGGTACAGGAGCAGGAGAGAGGTATTACTATCCAGTCTGCTGCTACAACAGCTCCTTGGAAGAATCACCGTATCAACATCATCGATACTCCAGGCCACGTTGACTTCACAGTTGAGGTTGAGCGTTCCCTTCGTGTATTGGACGGTGCCGTTACGGTTATGTCCGCTAGAGGCGGTGTTGAGCCTCAGACAGAAACAGTTTGGAGACAGGCTGAGCACTACGGTGTACCACGTATGGTATACGTAAACAAGATGGATATCTTGGGTGCTAACTTCTTCAGAGTTGTCGACATGATCAAGGATCGTTTGAAGAGCAACGCTGTTGCTATCCAGATCCCGATCGGTGCAGAGGACAGCTTCGAAGGAATTATCGACCTCATGACACTCCGTGCTGAGGTTTACACAAGTGAAGACGGTATGCAGTATGAGGACCGTGAGGTTCCTGCTGACATGATGGATCTCGTTCAGGAGAAGAGAGATCTCATGATCGAGAAGATCGCCGAGACAGATGAAGAACTCACAATGAAGTTCCTCGAAGGCGAAGAGATCAGCGTTGACGAGCTCAAGGCTGCACTTCGTAAGGCTACAGTAGCATGCGAGATCATCCCTGTTATCTGTGGTACATCTTTGAGAAACAAAGGTGTTCAGATGATGCTCGACGCTATCGTTGACTACATGCCATCACCACTTGATATCAAGGCTATTTCAGGTGTTAACCCTGATACAGAAGAGGAAGAGACACGTCCTGCATCTGATGAAGAGCCATTCGCAGCTCTTGCATTCAAGATCATGACAGACCCATTCGTAGGTAAGCTTTGCTTCTTCCGTGTATATTCAGGTGTACTTGATGCAGGTTCTTATGTTCTTAACGCAACAAAGAACAAGAAGGAGCGTATTGGACGTATCGTTCAGATGCACGCTGACTCCCGTAAGGAGATCGAAAAGGTTTACTCAGGTGATATCGCTGCTGCTATCGGTCTTAAGGACACAACAACAGGTGATACGCTCTGTGATGAGAACCATCCGATCATCCTCGAGTCCATGGAGTTCCCGGAGCCTGTTATCGAAGTAGCTATCGAGCCTAAGAGCCGTGCTTCACAGGAGAAGATGATCATCGCTCTCCAGAAGCTCGCAGAAGAGGATCCTACATTTAAGACATATACCAACCAGGAAACAGGACAAACGATCATCGCAGGTATGGGTGAGCTTCACCTCGATATCATCGTTGACCGTCTCCTCCGTGAGTTCAAGGTTGAGGCTAACGTAGGTGCTCCTCAGGTTTCCTATAAGGAGACAATCCGTAAGACTGTTGAGTGCGAAGGTAAGTTCGTACGTCAGTCCGGTGGTCACGGTCAGTACGGTCACTGCTGGCTCAGACTTGAGCCACAGGAGCCAGGTACAGGCTATCAGTTCCTTAACGAGACTGTCGGCGGTTCCATCCCTAAGGAGTTTATCGCTCCTATCGATGCCGGTGTACAGGAAGCTATGCAGGCCGGTATCCTCGGCGGATTCCCTGTAGTAGACGTTAAGGTTACAGTATTCGACGGTTCCTACCACGATGTCGACTCTTCAGAAATGGCATTTAAGATCGCAGGTTCCATGGGATTCAAGGCTGGTATGGCTAAGGCTGATCCTTGCCTCCTCGAGCCAATCATGAAGGTTGACGTTGAAGTACCTGATGAGTACTTGGGTGACGTTATCGGCGGTCTTAACGCTCGTCGTGGTCAGATCAAGACTATCGAGCCTGAGAACGGTTCACAGCAGATCACTGCTGAAGTACCTCTCGCACAGATGTTCGGTTACGCAACGGCTCTCCGTTCCACAACTCAGGGACGTGGTACCTTCGTAATGCAGATCAGCCACTTCGCTGAGACACCTAAGAGCATCATGGAAGAGGTTCTTAAGAAATAAGTTTGATTTAATATCGCAAGATTTTAAATACAACAGACACATCGTTATCTTCTCGGCGGTAAGCCTAATGGGTTTTTCTACTTGAAACCGAGTGTTAAATCTTTTAAAATAGGTTTTATCGCGAGAATATAGCGGAAAGAAATTTTATCGTAATTTTCTAAGGAGGAAAATTAAAATGGCTAAGGAAAAGTTTGTACGTAATAAGCCACACGTAAACATCGGTACAATCGGTCACGTTGACCACGGTAAGACAACTCTTACAGCTGCTATCACAAAGGTACTCGCTATGAAGGGTGGAGCTGAGTTCAAGGATTACAGCAACATCGACTCCGCACCCGAGGAAAGAGCTCGTGGTATCACGATCAACACAGCACACGTTGAGTACGAGACAGAGACACGTCACTATGCACACGTTGACTGCCCCGGCCACGCTGACTACATCAAGAACATGATCACTGGTGCTGCTCAGATGGACGGCGCTATCCTCGTAGTTTCCGCTGCTGATGGCCCGATGCCACAGACTCGTGAGCACATCCTTCTCGCTCGTCAGGTTGGCGTTCCTTACATCGTTGTATTCATGAACAAGTGCGACCAGGTTGATGACGAAGAGCTTCTCGAGCTCGTTGAGATGGACATCCGTGACCTCTTGAACCAGTACGAGTTCCCAGGTGATGATACACCAATCATCCGTGGTTCTGCTCTTGCTGCAATCGAGTCTTCTTCTACAGATATCAACGCTCCTGAGTATGCTCCTATCGTTGAGCTCATGAAGGCTGTTGATGAGTATATCGCTACACCAGAGCGTCCAACAGATAAGCCATTCCTTATGCCTGTTGAGGACGTATTCACAATCACAGGTCGTGGTACAGTTGCTACAGGCCGTCTCGAGAGAGGTGTTGTTAAGGTTGGTGACGCTGCTGAGATCGTTGGTCTCCAGGATGAGCCTAAGTCCACAACAATCACAGGTGTTGAGATGTTCCGTAAGCAGATGGATCAGGCTGAGGCTGGTGACAACATCGGTGCTCTTCTCCGTGGTATCGACCGTAAGGAAGTTGAGAGAGGTCAGGTTCTTGCTAAGCCAGGTACAATCACACCTCACACAAAGTTCACAGGTCAAGTTTACGTATTGACAGCAGAAGAGGGTGGCCGTCATAAGCCATTCTTCAACGGTTATCGTCCACAGTTCTACTTCAGAACAACAGACGTTACAGGTGTTGCACATCTCCCAGAGGGAACAGAAATGTGTATGCCTGGTGACCACGTAACAATCTCCGTTGAGCTTATCACACCTATCGCTATGGAGCAGGGTCTTAAGTTCGCTATCCGTGAGGGTGGTCATACAGTTGGTGCTGGTACAGTTTCCACAATCGTTGAGTAATCTTTACTGATTATTGAATGAAATTAACAGAGGTCGTCTTCGGATGGCCTCTTTTTTTGTCCGAAAAAAGTTATAATTGATATCGGGGAGAACGGAGGATAAAGTCATGAAAGACAAGAAAACAATCGTTTCTGCGATACTGTCGGTCATTGCGGTCGTTGCATTTATCTATTCTTACTTTACTGAAGAGTATTGGGCTTTCATCGCGGCAGTGGGACTAAGCTTTATTGTCTATTCGATCATGTTCCTTTTCGCGGACAGGAATAAAAAAGAAAGCAAGCTTAGGATCACTTTGGCAGTGATGGCTGTGACCGGAGTTTATCTGATGGTCACGAGCCTTCTTTGGGGTATCGGCCCTTATGATATAAGCGATTGGATAAATGACCATATCTGGTCTTTAATATTCCTGGCAGTCGTATTTATAGGAATAACGCTGATGGCAGCTAGCCTTGATATCGTAAACTCAAGAAAGAGGATGTGTGATCTGGAGGTCGTTGCCGAGTGCGTGGAACTTGCCGAGAAGATCGAAGGTGAAGACGAAAGGCCGACCTATTCTCCAATATGGGAGTTCAACCATGACGGTGAGATGAAAAGGATACAAAGGGAGTTTTATACCAATGTTAAGAAATGGCTCCCGGTGATCGGTGAGAAGAGAACGCTGCACATCAATTCGGTGACTTTCGATGATTATTATGAGGATAAACCTTCTGATGCTTTTAGTAAGGTATTCCTTTTCATAGGACTGGGATTCACGGTGATCGGATTATTCGCCACGGTGATCGCGATATTATTCATACAATGACAACGGCTGCTTCGGCAGCCTTTTTGATGAGAATACTCAAAACTTCATAAAATCTTAAGGACTTTGCTTATATCATCTTAATCGGGGTATGGGTAGAATAAAGTTACATAAGGAGGAGAAGCCATGGCAAACATTCTTATATGCGACGACGAGAGGGACATTGTTAACGCGCTCAAGATATATCTCAATGATCCCGATTACGTGCTTTTCGAGGCGCACAACGGAAAGGAAGCCGTTGATATCGTACGAGATGAGGAAATACATCTGGTCCTGCTGGACATCATGATGCCGGTAATGGACGGAATACAGGCAATGTCGCGTATAAGAGAAACGAGCAACGTCCCGATAATCCTTCTTACCGCGAAAAGCGAAGATGCTGATAAGGTACTGGGCTTAAACGTCGGAGCAGACGACTATATAACAAAACCCTTCAGCCCGCTAGAGGTTTGTGCCAGAGTAAGATCACAGCTTCGCAGATACCTAAGTCTCGGCGCCGGCGCCACGAAGACTTCGGTAGTGCTTACGATAGGAGGTCTGGAACTTGACGACAATTCAAAGACCGTGACCTTGGACGGCGAGCAGATATCTCTGACCAAGAAAGAATTTGAGATATTGAAGCTTTTGATGGAGAACCCGAACAGAGTGTTTTCGCCGAAAGAGATCTACAGCAAGGTCTGGAATGAAGATCCGATAGGAACGGACAACACCGTCGCAGTACATATTAGACATCTGAGAGAAAAGACTGAGATCAATCCCGCAGAGCCGAGATATATAAAGGTTGTTTTCGGACAGGGATATAAGATCCAGAAGGGAAAGTGAAATGAAAAACTTTTTTAGGACATTTGTGGGAAAAGGAATCCTATATACTGCTGTGATCCTGTCGACACTGATGTTTCTGGCGTCGATCTGCAGTGCAGGTTATATGATCTTCAGTGATTACTACAAGTCAAGTGAAGAAGATCTTAGAAAGACCGAACTGGAACGGTATGCCAATAACCATCTGGAAATGCAGTTCTATAACAACTTTAACTTTACAACCGGTAAACTCGATAATGTAATGGTAAATGACGACGGCAACTTCCTTTTCAGGATCTCGGATAAGGATGGAAACGTTATCTTAACGTCCCATCATGAGCCGGCGGAATATACATATAAAGAGTATATTACCGTTCTTCCGAGAGAAGATGTTACTATTACGGAGGGTACCAGATACGATGTTACCAGCCATTCGAGCAGCAGCATGGTTTCTGATTACCTGATAAAGCTCAACGATAAGCAGGAACTCTTTATCCTCGAAGGCGGTCTTGATCCGGAACTTAAGTATATAGATGATTTCAAGCTGTTTCTGACGTTCCATCACACCCTCTATACATTGAAGTACGGGATCTACTTTATCGGAATAGCATCATTCGTTCTTATGATTGTTTCCTTTGTCGCTCTCATGTGCGTATCCGGAAGACGGCCTAAGAAAGAAGAGATCGTACCGTGGTACTTCCATAAGGTTCCGTATGAACTGTTGCTGGTTCCGTTTGTGTTTGTCATGCTGATCGGAGCCTCAAGCTTCAACGGAGATGAAGAGATTGTGGTGACGCTTCTGGGAATAATGTATCTGTTCTTCCCGTTACTGTGCATGAGTACAGCCGTAAGGATAAAGACTCATACCCTTATCAAAAACACCCTGACTTACAAGGCTATCATGCTCTGCTGGAAGATCCTGAAGCTTATCGGAAAAGGCATCTATGCAGTTCTTAAGAACATGGGGATCCTCTATAAAGTTCTCATCGCTCTTTTCGTAATGATGTGCTTCTGGTTTGTGATGATAGGCGTCCATGACAGAAGAGCGAATGTATTCCTTTTCTTCATGACAGCTCTGATCGTTATTCCGGCTATCATCGCTGTTGTTCTACAGATCAATAAGCTCAGGAAGGGCGCTAAGGAACTGGCAGCAGGAAACTTCGATCATGTGATCGATACAAAGTGGATGCTTCCGGAGATCAGAAAGCACGCGGAAGATCTGAACAATATTGCTGAAGCACAGAAGATCGCAGTTGCCGAGAAGGTAAAAAGCGAGAGGATGAAGACTGAACTTATCACAAACGTTTCTCACGACATCAAGACTCCTCTTACATCTATTATCAATTATGCCGATCTCATTTCCAAAGAGGAGACGACCAGTGAGAAGGGAAAAGAGTATTCTGAAGTTTTGGTAAGACAGTCGGTAAGACTTAAGACGCTTTTGGAAGATCTCGTTGAGGCATCGAAGGCTTCCACCGGAAACTTAGAAGTCGATCTTCAGCCGTGTGACGCACAGGTTTTCGTGACTCAGTGCGCAGGCGAGTTTGAAGAGAAGATGAGCAATGCGAATTTAACGCTCGTGACTAACGTGCCTGATGAATCCATAAGGATCATGGCTGACGGCAGAAGGATGCAGAGAGTTTTCGATAATCTTCTGAATAATGCCTGCAAGTATTCGCTTCCGGGAACCAGAGTTTATGTGGATCTTCAGGACAATGGCACTGATGCGGTGTTCGTTTTCAAGAACACGTCAAAGGAGCCGCTCAACATGTCGGAAGAAGAACTCATGGAGCGATTCACCAGAGGCGATTCCTCGAGAAACACTGAAGGCAGCGGCCTCGGACTCTCGATCGCGGGCAACCTCGCGGAACTTCAGAACGGCAAGCTGAGACTATCTACGGACGGAGACCTTTTTAAGGCTACTCTGACCTTTCCTAAGATATAATTTACTCCTATTCACCACCTTAAGTAAAAGCAGAGGCATTTGAGTCAATTCAGATGTCTCTGTTTTTTGCAAGATTCGGTGTAAAAAATGTTTATATGATTGAACAAATAAACAAGTTGATTTTTCCGCCATTTAGAGTATATTCATAAAGGACTATTTTCGAAAAAGGAGAAAAGCATGGGTAATGATGGCGGCTCCCGTATGGAGATCAATTTTGCCAAGCGTATCGTAGTCAAAGTCGGTACTTCTACGATCACTTATGAGACAGGCCGTATGAACCACGGCAATATTGACAGGCTCTGCCGTGCCATTGCCGACCTTATGAATGCGGGTAAGGAAGTTGTACTCGTAACATCAGGCGCAATCGGTGTTGGTATAGGATGCCTTAATCTCCCCGAAAAGCCCACATCCATCCGTGAGAAACAGGCTATCGCTTCAGTAGGTCAGTGCGAGCTCATGAATGCATACATGAGAAGCTTTGCCGAGTATTCTTATGCCTGCGGTCAGATCCTCCTTACAAAGGACGACCTTCTCGACAATCTCACGAAGTCCAATATCAACAATACATTCGAGGCGCTCTTGGAGAAGAGGATCATTCCGGTAGTTAACGAGAATGACTCCGTTTCCACAGCTGAGATCCTTCATAACGGAACATTCGGTGATAACGATACATTGTCTGCTCAGGTTGCAACTCTCGTAAACGCAGACCTTCTTATCATCCTTTCCGATATCAACGGTCTTTATGACGACAACCCGCGTGAGAATCCGGACGCTAAGAGGATCTCTTATGTTGAGGAGATCACTGACGAGATGCTCCAGTCTTCCACAGGCGCAGGTTCCAAGCTCGGCACAGGCGGAATGTTTACCAAGCTTACAGCTATGCAGAAGGTTACATCCCACGGCATCAACGGTGTTATTGCCGAGGGTTCTGATCCTCATGTCTTGGGTAAGATCCTGGATTGCGAGGACATCGGAACATTCTTCCAGTCCAAGGCTCCGGTCATTTAAACCGCGTATTTTTCCAGCATATCAATAAGTATTTGAGCAGCACCCCTGATCGTTTCCGGACAGGGGCGCTTTTTATAGTACTCCTCTGTTCTCGGGGCAGGGACGAACGTGCCTTCGGACTTTTCAAGGCCCAGTATCTCGCGACATATTATGGATCCGTTCTTTTCTCGAAAAAGCTCAGCCGCTTCCTGGACGAGCCTGTAGTTCTCTGTCTTCGCTTCATGGTCTTTGCCTTCGGTCTGTCCCGCGAAAAGGCCCAGCACTATCAGGATCCCCGAAAAAGCTCCGCAGACTTCTCTCAGCCTTCCCATGCCGCCGCCAAATGAAGCAGACATGCGAAGTGCGATATTCTCATCCACATCGAAAAGGTCACAGAAGGAGACGACTACACTCTGCGAGCAGTTGAAACCCTCAAAAAACATTCGCTTAGCCTTATCGGCACGGTTCTCACCATTGCCGTCGACTCTTATTAATTCTTTGTTGATCTTAGCGTATGCCATCATTAACCTCCAGGCTGGCCGCCGTCCTGATTATTCGGATCAGGAGTTATCGGCTGTCCGTCAGGACCGATCTCTACATCAGGAGTAGGTGTCGGCGGAGGTGTATGGATCGGACACGGATCGTCAGGGAGGAGATAGCTTCCTTCTACGAAGTAGTCCGTATAGACTGATCCGCTCTCATTACAGTAATCAGTTGCCAGATAACCTGTACTGCAAACGGTCGCCTGAACGATGGTATCAGGCTTATTGAAGTCGAGACCCGAGCAGTCGTCGTGGATCTGAGTCATTATGTTGAACCAGATCTTGATGGCGTTGTTTCTGTCAACGTCAGGGATGACTGTCTGTCTTAGTCTGTTGTCGTATCCGTACCAGACTGCGCAGGAATAATAAGGAGTGTAACCGCAGAACCACTTATCGAGGTTATCATCAGTCGTACCTGTCTTACCTGCTGCAGGGATAACTTCACCGTTGGAGTTAACGATCTGCTGAGCATTACTTGAAGCGGTACCGTATTCGATAACGTCCACGAGCATATCAGTCATAAGGAATGACGTCTCCTGCGAGAAAACCCTGTACTTAGGAGGGTTGCACTCAAGAATTACGTTGTTGTTCGAATCGATTACCTTTGTATATGCGTAAGGCTGTGTAAATGTGCCTTCAGCTGCGAGTGTGTTATATGCGCCTGCCATCTCGAGCGGTGTCATACCGACTGTGAAAGCACCGATAGCCTGAGCCGGATAGTATCCGTCTTCCAGTCTGTCGATACCCATTCTGGATAAGAACCACAGAGCAGTCTCGCCCGTGACATCATTCCAGACTTGAACGGCGATGGTATTCTTGGATCTCGCGACCGCCTGACGTATCGTCATGGTTCCCGCATAAGACCTGTCCGCGTTAAGCGGCCATACCTGATCCGGATTGTTCGGATTAAGGTGACATTCGTAGTCGTCGTAGATAGTTGCCGGAGCGATCTTCTGAAGCTGCAGTGCCGGCGCATAGTCTATAAGCGGCTTGATGGATGAACCAGGTGACCTGTTGGCCGATACCGCTCGGTTAAGTCCCAGGTTAACGGTCTTTTCCCCGTAGCCGCCCTGCATACCCGCTATGGCGCCTGTCTGTACGTTGATGACGACGATACCTGCCTGAGGTTTCTCAGGAAGATTAACGAGAAGCGACGGGTCATTCTGGAACAGGCTCTCCGTCATTACTGTCTCATCGAGCACCTCCTGAACGTTCGGCTCCATAGTCGTATAGATGTGATAGCCTCTGTTGTAGACGAGGGTAGCTGCAAGTGAAGTGGAGATGTTACGCTGTTTGCTCAGGTCATTGATAACTTCCTGGATAGCGTACTCAGCAAAGTAGGAATTGATACTCGTTGAAGAATGGGTATCCTTGGATTTGAAGTTCAGCTCTGTGTTGAGAGCCTCATCGTATTCGTCCTTGGTGATGGAACCGAGCTCGTACATTTTCGAGAGGACGATCCTTTGTCTTCTTAAGGCGTTACGGCGTCCGGACTCACGGAGCGGATTATAGTAGGACGGGCTCTTAGGAAGACCTGCGAGGAATGCACACTCAGCGATGTTAAGTTCGCTGGCGTTCTTTCCAAAGTAGTTCTGCGCAGCAGACTGGATGCCTACATAGTTGTTACCCATAGGAGCGAGGTTGATGTAAAGTTCCATGATCTCGTCCTTGGTAAGGTCCTGCTCAAGAGCCATGGCGGAATACCACTCCTGAACCTTACGGGATGTGGAGTGCTCGTCCTGACCTGTGATGAGCTTAACTGTCTGCTGTGTAATGGTGGAACCGCCGTATGTAGCAGTACCGCCGTTGGCGAGGGCTGAGAGAACGGCACTGCCGATACGCTTAACGTCGATACCGGAGTGGGTGTAGAAACGCTCATCCTCGATGGCGATGATAGCTTCGTCGATATATGTGTCCTTTACGTCAGCGAAAGAAACGTAGATCCTGTCAACGTTCTCGCTTCCGACAAGCTTCGCGATAACGTTGCCTTCGCTGTCGTAAACGAATGAAGTCTGAACATCTTCTGTGTGGGTAAGGTCGCCGATCGAAAGAGGTTCTGCCGTATTAACGTAGCCCAGGAGCATTCCTCCGCCAAAGCCGCCGAGGATAAATGCAAGGCATAGAACGAGTACGAGACCGATCTTAAGGATGTCAGATGCGAAACCTATGAACTCCCTGTAGATACTTCTGTCGAAGCCCGACCTTGTCGGTTTGCCCTTGAGAGTTGATCGAAGCTCACTTGCCAGTGCCGTCTTTTCCGGCGGTACCGGTTTGGAGGTTCTCTGCCTGTTGTCCATCTTAAAAACCTCATTCATATAATATTAGATAACTATTTTACCACTTTTCGAAAAGGACTATACAAATAATCGAAAATTGCCACAAAGTGCTACAATAGGGTGAAGTTCGAATCGGAGGCCTAAATGGAAAAGATCAAGGCAAGAACCCTCGGAAATGAAGGCCAGGGAATAGGAAATCTCAGTAGCGGCAAAGTGTTCTTTGCCGAGGGCCTGCTGCCGGGCGAAGAAGCCATGGCCGAGGTAGTCTCCGATAAGAAAAAGATCATGATCGCGAAGGTAACAGAGCGCCTTTCTGATTCCCCTCAAAGGATCATCCCTTCATGCGAAAACTACGGTAAGTGCGGCGGGTGCGATATCATGCACATGACCTCTGACCTTGAACTGTCATTTAAGCAGAACAAGGTAAAGGAAGCACTTCAAAGGATCGGAGGGCTGGATATCGAAGTAAATGATATCATCGACTCGCCGAGAAGGCTTAACTACCGTAATCACATGCAGTATGTGATCTACGGAATGGACATCGGGCTTCGCTCACAGAGCAGCAATGACTTCGCGTGCTGTGACGGATGCATGATCGAATACGAAGCTTTTTCGAAGATAAGAAAGATCATGAAGGAATGTTTTGAATATCACCCGACCACACTTTTCTCGTCACTTATCCTGAGAGGGTCCGAGAGAACGGGGGAGTATCTCATGGAGTTCGTGACCGAGAGCAGTCAGAGTCATGAGATACTCATCAGAGATGCTCAAAAGTATATCGAGTCCATGAATGTTTTCGAGAAGATAAATGAGACGATCGACGGTGAACTTAAAGGCATTGTACTTCAGATGTGCGGAGATAAGACATCGAGGAGGACCAGGAGCGGCAAGCGTGTGGTGCTCTGCGGCAAGGACTATTTCCATGAGATCTTAAGTGACAGAAGATTCAGGATAAGAGCTGGCGCGTTCTTCCAGGTGAATACCGAAGGCGCGGAGAAATTATATGCTCCGGTAAGAGAGTTCGTTAAGGACGCGGAAGTTCTCTATGACCTGTTCTGCGGTACGGGATCCATCGGTCTATGCTGCGCATCACCTGATACGCGACTGTTCGGTATCGAGGTATCATCGGAGGCAGTGTCTTCGGCCAAGACGAATGCGGAACTTAACGGGATTACGAATGCCGATTTCGTTGTTAAGCAGGCGGAGAGATTTGACTTTGACGGAGGCGATCTTCCGAAGCCTGATGCGGTCATCGTTGACCCGCCGAGAAAGGGTATGGATATAGCTCTGATCGCGAAGCTCAAAAAGCTCGCGCCGCAGAAGATCGCGTATGTATCATGCGATCCTGCAACACTCGCGAGAGACCTTAAGTACCTAGCGACTGACTATGAAGTCTTGAGCGTAACGCCGGTAAATATGTTTCCGTATTCGCATCATGTTGAAACGGTGGTCTTGATGTCCCGTGTCTAACATAAAAAGACCTCCATATCAGGTATAGAGGTCTTTGGTATATATCCGGGTTTGGAGAGACTTCAATCAGCCTACTTTTTCTGCGCTGACTATGGTGCCTCTGTCTATTACTGCACCTTCATCAAATTCAGCAATGATAGTGTACAAAGAATCCTGGTAGAAAGCGAATCTCACAGTACAATCCTCATATTCGTACACGTAATAAGCATAATCATCACTTATCTCCGGCGTAGTATCTGCTCCTGCGTTAGCAACTAAGTCTTCAGGTGTCATAGTGAGAGGGAACTCAAATTCGATCCCATCTTCCCATGCATCGATATAATCAGAATTGAAACAGACACCGCATACTACGCAGTCAATAATGGTTCCGTCTGTTTCTGCTCTTGCGATAAAGAATATCGGACAACTCCAATTCTTTCCTTCAGGACGATCCGTTTCTTCGTCCATATCAAACACGTTTAAGACCACCACATCTCCGGTCTCTACCGGATCATCAAGCTGGTTGTCATAAGCAAAGTCTCTGTCCAGCATGTATGCACCTACATAGCATCCGGTATCAACAAGATCCTGAACGGTGGAATTATTCATGGTGATAACATCTCCGTTGACCTTTACTTTCATGTCGTCGAAGTTGACATAATTCCTGCCGTCAGCACCAAAATCAAAATCTGTTCCGACTCTGTCCAGATTTCCTCCAGCTTCGTTGGATTTCGTTTTTGACTCATCATCAGGATCGATCTCAGAGATCTCGTTTCCTGCATTCTTTTTGATATTCTCTTTCGAAAGAGGATCCTCATCTTTGTGTGTAGCGTAATAAACAATACCTGTTGTGGCGGCGCCTGCAAGTACGATTGCGGCAATAGTAATAATGATCTTTTTCATGGCAAATTCTGTCCCTTTCGTTATTGCTTTGGAAGCAAGTTTTGAACCGGCTGCTTTTGTTGCAGCCTTAGTTGTTGATGCGGACAGATTTGAAAGTGAAGACGGCATTGGCTTAAAAGGCACCTGCTCGGCTTCTTTTGTAAATAGTTTCGTTAAGAATGGTACGACCATATAAAGTTTTGTGTCGTTGTCTTTTTCATATTTTTCGACCTCCTTCTTGATTTTTTTCTTGGCAGAATTAATGCGCCACGATACTGTTCCTTCAGGAATATTGAGAGCTTTAGCGATCTCTTTGGTACTCATCTCGTCAAAGTAAAACAGGATGAGTGTCCTACGGATATCTTCAGACAAAGAATTGTTGATGATATCCATGATGATCTTGCGCATCTCGGCAGACTCGATTATTGAGTCAGGCAGGAAATCCTCGGGAACAGTCTCGACTGTGTCAAAGAACTCGTCATCAACGTTATCCGTTTTCGTTCTGGTAATACGATTCAGGGATTTGTTGGCTGCGACCTTTTTAAGCCATGGCAGAGTCTTACTCTTATCCTTAATGCTGTCGTATGAGTTAAACAGAGAGATAAAAGTGTCCTGTACGATGTCCTGTGCATCATCTTCATTTTTCAGAAGAGAAAATGCTGTCCAGTACACCGCGCGATAGGCTTCGTTATAGATCTTTTCCAGTTCTTTGTCGGTCATTTTTTCTGTCTCCTTTTTGTCCGCATCTACTCTATAGACACATGACAAAAGAGATTTCTTGGGTGGTTCGAAAAAATTTTTACTCTTGGATTTTATCATCATTGCCGGAGCGTTGTCTAAACATATGTGGAAACGCGTTGCTGTTGCGAGCTTAGAAAGTGATCCGTAAGGCTTTAAATATCAAGGATATTTTGGTGAATATTGTCATTATATTGATTATAATGTGGGCAATTTCAGAAAGTTTTTTCGAGCAAATGAAACAAAAGGCATACCATTATCTGTCTATGATGAGTATCTAAAACGTATGAGGAGAAAACTATGGAAAAGAAGAAATCAGGAAAAGCCCGCAAGATCGTAAAGAATATCTTCAAGGTATTGGGCATTATTCTCGCGGTCATCGCGGCAGTTATCGTGATCCTGGCTATCAGGAATGTTATCAAGAACAGTAGCGACAGAAAAAAGTGCGAGAACGCATACGGCGAATACTATACGACCGAGAGCGGCGACCGCATGAACTATACTTTCTACGACAGCGATTCGGAGAAGGTTGCGGTCATCCTTCCGGGATACGGATGCGCGTCGGTGCACTATGAATTCGATTCTTTCGCGAAGGCGATCAATGATGACTATAAGCTCATCCTCGTTGAGCCTTTGGGCTACGGATTAAGTGATGAGGCATCGACACCGAGAACTGTGGAGAATTACTGCAGCGAGCTTCACGGACTTTTAAGTTCGCTCGGATATGATAAGTACACGCTTATCGCACACTCCATCGGAGGAATCTATTCGCTCTACTATGCGAACGAGTATCCTGATGAGGTCGAGGCTTATATCGGTATTGATTCGTCTGCGCCTCATCAGCAGGATGCGGATATCTGGATGGCTAAGCCGAAGAATACTGCGTTTCTCTATAAGCTCATGAATATCGGTCTTTCCAAGACGGGAATCTACCGTACACTGACTGAACTTGGCGGAACCAAGGCTTTTGATACTGTGCCGACTCTGACTGAGGATGAGAAAGAGAAATTCCTCGCGCTTACCTGCTACACGGCTATGAACAAGACGCAGATGGATGAGATGGCTAATATCGAGGACAACTTCAAGAAGACATATGATCTGAAGTTCCCGGAAAGCATTCCGGTCCTCTATGTCCTGTGTTCGAGCAATGTTGAGATGATGCCGGGATGGGAGCAGATCCACAAAGACCTGGTGACGAATCCGAAGAGTAAGGTCATCGTCATCGAAGGTGAGCATTACCTCCACTACACGAGCTTTGATGCTTTGATAAGTGAGATCGATAATTGGAGTTACGAAGAATGATCAAAAGGCTGTCTGAAAAGACAGCCTTTTGTTGTCATAATATTGAGATTGTGTCTATATAATTATTTTGTCATCGAAATATAATAATTTTGTTTAAGAAGTTTTGACCATCAAAGCTTTGTTTTTTGGTTAAATGTCGCATTCAAAGCGGTTTTCGTGCTAATATGTAATCATTCTTAAATATCAGATTTCGTTGATTAATGTTCAGTAATTTTGTATCATCATCTTATGACAAGGAGGTATTCATTATGCTCAAAAAATTTAAGCTACAAGTAACATCCCTGGCTATTGCTTTGACTATGCTCGCGGGAGGAGTAACAGTCATGGCGGACGAGGAAAAGCCGGAGTTTTCTCCTATCTCTGCTGGTACGACAGTAACTGTTGAGGAGACAAAGTATTACACTTTTACTCCTGAGGAAGACGGACTTTATCTTTTTGATTCCAGCGCCATTGAAGATGGACCTGATGAGGGTGATCCTCTTATGTATATATATTTATCTTCCGATATAGATAATTCCATTATATATGCGTGTCTGGATGATGATAATGAAGGACACTGTTTCAGTGGTTTGGTTAGATTGAAAGCTGGCAAAGAATACTTTTTGTGGGTTGGCTTTTATAATAGTGAAGAAATTGGCACATGCTCATATAACTTTACCATTAAAAGTTATGCAGGTTATGGTTTTACCGACAAGGAAACTTTTGATTTCATGCTTGTAGATCCTAATAGCAAGCTCTCAATTAATTTCCCTCAATATAAGGTTCCAGATGATGAATTATTTAGTGATGTAAAAGAATATGCATATTCTTTTCCTGCTAAATCGAAGCTTAGTGATTCTGTGATATCATTTGATGATGGTGCTGCTGAGAATACATGGGTCGGTATAGGTTTGGAGGGGCTTTATGATACAAAATTGATCAATATTTTTGTCATGGAAGATGAACCGGAAGTTTTGGAATCCGGAAAGACAATAAGCATCAATAACACTTTTGAATATACAGAGTTAGATGATGAAGATTCTATCGGTGAAGACGATGACGAGGAAGAACTTGCAATCGAGCCTGGTTCATGGTATACGGGAGAACTACAGGGTTTATATTCATTCACTCCTGAGAAGAACGGAACAGCTAAGATCAGCATTACAAATATGAAATCTGGACTTCCGATGATCGCCCTTTTCGACCAGGATTACAACCTGATCAAAAAAGAGGTCGGATGTGATATAGATGATATGTATATGTATCTTGGATATGAGGAAGGCATGGTAGAGGGCAATATTCCGCAATCATTGGATACAGACGGCGAAGAAGAGGAAGATGTTGAGGTCGAACCTGAGGATACCAAAGAGGATGTAAAGCCTGTATCTTACGAGGATATCTGTATCGAGGCAACACTTGAAGGCGGAAAGACATACTATGTTGCAATCCCGTTCTATATTGTTGAAGCTGTAAAACTTGACACAGTTCTTGATCTGACTCTTGATTTCGAAGAAGAGAAGGAAGAAGAAAAGAACGACGACGACAACAACAATAACAATAACAACAACGGCAACGAGAACGGCAATGGCAACGAAGATTCCAATAAGGATGAGAAAAATGTAGAGGCTTTTGTTAAGAGACTTTACGAGGAAGTATTCGGCCGTGACGCTGATGAGGGCGGATTGAAGTACTGGGTAGACAGGATCAATAACGGCGCTACAGGTGCAGATGTTGTTAAGGAATTCCTGGCAAGCCCTGAGTTTGACGGAAAGAAACTTAATGATGAGGATTTCGTTATCAAGCTTTACAGCATTTTCTTCGGACGTGTTCCTGGCAAGGACGAGATTAAGTTCTGGGTAGATTCTCTGAAGACTGATTCCAGAGATACGGTTGTCAACAACTTCATCAATACGACAGAGTGGGATGAGTTCTGCAAGTCATACGGAGTCAAGTCCGGTGCGAGATTCCCGATCAATGATCCGTCGAATATCCTGGATTTCGCGAAGAGACTTTACACATGCTGTCTTGAGAGAGACCCTGATGAGAGCGGACTTAATTTCTGGAATGATGCACTTGTAAATCATAAGATGACAGGTACACAGGTTGCCAAGGAGTTCTTCTGGTCAGCTGAGTTCATGTCATTCAAGACAAGCGATGCTGAGTTCATCACAAGACTTTACAGAACGATGATGGGTCGTGAGCCTGAGCCGGAAGGATTCGCATTCTGGATGAACGATATCAAGGTCGAGTCACGTGAGCAAGTATTCATGGGATTTGCACAGTCTCCTGAGTTCAAGAGCGTTTGCGAGAAGTGCGGTATTTCCTGGATGTGATCGTAAGATCTAACGCTAACTATTTGGGGGAGCCTGAGCGGCTCCCTCATTTTTTGGACTTTTTTGGTGAGTCAGGCGGTTTTGGTCCAAGATTTCTTGGACCATTTGGTGCCCGGAACGTGTTTTGGTCCAAGTTTGATGCTGATCCGGCAAGGTGAAGGGGCAATTTGAACGGTAACTTGGACCAAATGGGTGAGAAGTGACGATTTGGTCCAAGAAAAGTTGGACCATTTTGCCTGCGCGGAGACATTTGGTCCAAGAATGCCGTGAAGTTGTTATAGTTAAGCCGTTATTATATAATCTCGGTGTAAGTTCGCCGCCTTTTTCGAGCGGCAGGAAAAAGAGGTTAGTATGAAAGCTGATTTGGATGAGAGGACGGAGTTTATCCGTAACGGTTCTCTTCACGCGGATTTGCTCGATGTCAGTGATGACGGTCTGTTGCAGTACTTTGATCTTTACTGCGACCTTCATAAGGCGAAGACCATGCTGGGCGATGTGGATTATTCCATGGAGAAGTCCCTGGACCCTGAGAAGAAGCGCGTGGTGGACGTTAACCGCATCCTTCCGTATGATGACGCTGAATTCGTGAAGCTTTCGTACCTGGCGCTTTTCGGCAGGAAGGCTCTTGTGCGCGAAGTCGAAGAGACGCTTTATCTTTTTCGAAAAGGCGAGAGGAGCAAACTCGACATACTCCTTACAATGGCAGCATCCGATGAGGGCAGATATAAGAACGTGTCGCTCACGGGCATCGACACTGTCGGCGTGAACGAGCTCCTTAAGTTCGAGGACCGCGAGTTCATCCGCGTGGCATACGCGCTGATCTTCGCCAGAAGATCCGACATCGAAGGCGAGGAGCAGTACCTGAGAGTCCTAAGGGAGAAGGGTTCCACGAAGGCACAGATCTTGAAGATGCTCAGAAATTCCGAAGAGGCGGATAAGATCGGCGTTACGATCACAGGCCTTGATGAAGCTGCCGCAGTGGCCCCGCAGGAGAAGAAGATCTACACGCTGCCTGTGATAGGCAAGATCGCGAGACTTCTCCGCGGCGTAAAAAATCTCAACGAAGACGTCAGGACGCTTAAGGCAAGCGACGTAAATATCTATGACAAGCTCAGCACCAGGATCGCGACGACAGACGATACCGTAAGGGAGCTGAAGTTCAACGACGAGCTCAAGCAGGAGAATATCCGCAACACGGACGCGAAGGTCTATGAGCTTCAGAAGGAAGTAGACGAGCTCAAAAAGCAGATCGAGATCCTTACGAAGGAAAGCAGGTGATCCTTTGAACATAGAAAGGATCGCTTCCTCTAAGCCCGTGAACGACATCATGGCGGACCTCATCGAATCGAAGGTCCTGAGTATCCTCGTTGACGAGAACATCTCATCCGACAATCTTAACAATATCCTCAAGGCCCTCTACATCTACATCTGCAGGGCCGATTACGAGATCATGCTCTACATGGTAAAGGACGGCAGTGAGCCGAAGGTCCTCGAGACCGCCACCGAGATGAGCCTCATGAGCAGCATCAAATACATCGACGGCGACGACGATCAGAAGATGCTGTCGTACCTTCTGTCCTGCGACATGATGATAACCGATAATGAATCTTCCGATCTTTTGTCTCTTTCTCGAAAACTCTATCTTCCGAGGATCGTCATAAAAGAAAACGGAAGCCTTAAGTTCGAGGACGGCATCCTCAAACTCAACAGTGATCCTGTTGATATCTGTTCCGCTTTTAAGCTCGTGAAGGATAAAGCTCACAGAGACGAATTAAGCGGACACAGAAGACTGGTGTGAAAGGGGTAAGAAGATGAGAATTGCAATTGCTACAGTTCAGGTACCTTTCACCACAGGTGGCGCAGAGATACTTACCGGAATGCTCAAAGACGAGCTCATCAAGCGCGGACACAAGGCGGAGATCGTAAGCATTCCGTTCAAGTGGTATCCGTGGCAGTCTCTGGTTCAGTGCATGAACATGGGACGTCAGATAGATCTCACGGAAGCAAGCGGCGAGAAGATCGACAAGGTCATCGCCATGAAGTTTCCTGCCTACTACCTAAAGCACGACAACAAGGTCCTCTGGCTCATGCATCAGCACCGCCAGGCCTACGACATGTGGGATACCGACTACAGCGACATCCGTAAGTGGGAAAACGGCGAGGAGATAAGAGACTTCATCCGCGACTGCGACAGAAAATACATAGGCGAATGCAAAGGAAGGTTCACCATCTCCGGCAATACCACCGGAAGGCTCAAACACTTCCTAGGGATCGATTCGGAAGTTTTGTATCATCCTCCGAAGGATCACGAGAAACTTCACGCGGACGAATACGGCGACTTTATCTTCTATCCGAGCAGGATCACGCAGATAAAGAGACAAAGACTCCTGGTCGAAGCAGCACGCTACACCAAGACCGGTGTTAAGGTCGTGATCGCAGGCGGCGGAAGCGAAGAAGAGATCTCTTATCTTAAGGAGAAGATCGCCGAATATAAATTGGAAGACAAAGTAAAGCTCGCGGGATTTATCTCCGATGAGGAGAAGATCGATATGTATGCCAAGTGCCTCGGCGTATATTTTGGCGCCTATGATGAGGACTACGGATATATAACTCTCGAAGCATTTTTCTCCGAGAAACCTGTCATCGTCCATAAGGATGTAGGCGGACCTCTCGAGTTCGTAAGAGACGGCGAGAACGGATTTGTGATCGATGCGGATCCGAAGGTGATCGCGGAGAAGATGGACAGACTTTTCGAGCAGAAAGAAGAAGCAAAGAAACTCGGCACATGCGGCAAGCAGACCCTGCTTAACATGAACATGGACTGGGATTACGTAATAAAGAGACTGTTGGAATGAGGAGAAGCTAAGTGACAAAACCTACTTTACTATACGGCAGCCCGTTCGCTCCGAAGATGAGCGGAATCTCCGATTATTCGGTGATCCTGGTTAATGCGCTTTCTGAGTTCTTTGACGTGACGCTCTATACCGATAACTACGAGATCGAGGCTTCTGACGTTAAGGATTTTAAGGTGCTGAAGCACGGCGTGGACGAGATCGACTTCGACTCTTTTGACTACCGTCTCTATAACATGGGCAATAACGCAGAGTACCACATCTACATCTACGATGCGGCAGTGGAGCACCCGGGCGCGCTTATCATGCACGACCTTTCCATCTGCGACTTTATGCAGGGATATATCAAGGCCAAGGGTTATCCGTATTATTCGTACATCTATGAGAACTTCGGCCTGGAGGCTTTTACGATCCTTAAGGAAGCGAAGATCGACAAGACTTTCGGCAAGGGCATCGTGTCGAAGCTCATGCTTAACGACGGGCTTCTTAAGTCAGGCAACAAGATAATCGTTCACTCGGATTATTCGAGAAACAAGATCCTGGAGACGGGACTTGTAAGTGAAGATAAGATCAGAAAGATCAAGATGATCGAGCAGATAAAGACAGGGGAGGAGTTCATCCCGAAGGCCGATCTCATCAGTAAGTTCAAGATCCCTGAAGACGCGGTGATCATCTGCGCTTTCGGATTCGCGAGCGACTTTAAGTTCAATGTGGAGACTGCCCGTGCGGTCAAGGAACTTAACAGGGAACTTGATAAGAAGCTGTGCTACGTCATGGTCGGATCAGGTAACTACGCTGACGAAGAGATCAAGGAAGGCGAAGTTATCAAGACGGGCTTTACGACTATCGAGGAGTTCAACAGCTTCGTTAACTGCGCCGACATTATCGTTAACTTAAGATATCCGCCGCTGGGTGAGACTTCAGGTTCCATGTTAAGGATCCTGCAATTAGGTAAGCCGTGTATCACCAATAACGGCGGCTGGTTTTCTGAGATCCCTGACGACACCGTTATCAAGATCTCAGTCGATAACGTCGAGCAGGAACTTAAGATGACACTTAAGGAACTTGTAACTGATCCCGAGAAGGCGAAGGATGTGGGTGACAATGCTGCGGCGTACATCAGGGAGAACCACGGGAAAAGTCTCATAGCTAAGGAGTTTTACGATTATCTCACGAGATGATTTGATATAATGAGCATAATGAATAAAAGTGATATCGACATCGTCATATACTGGGTCGACGGATCCGACGAGAAGTGGCTTTCGAAGAAGGCTTCTTATTCACCTGCTTCAAATACTGACATGTCCGCTGCCAGATACAGGGATACCGAGACATTGAAGTATACCTTTAGGGGCATAGAGAAGTTCATGCCATGGGTAAATAATGTTTATTTTGTTACCGATGAGCAGCTTCCGGATTGGCTCAACAAAGAGGCTCCGAACCTTAAGCTCGTCGACCACAAGGACTTCATCCCGCACGAGTATCTTCCTACTTTCAGCGCCAACCCTATAGAACTGAACTTTCACAGGATCGCGGGTCTTAATGAGAAGTTCATCGTGTTCAACGATGACTTCATTACGACTGCGCCGACTAAGCCGGAGGACTTCTTTATCGACGGCAAGCCGAGAGATATCTTCATGGAATATCCGATCATGTGCGGCGGCAAGACCCCTGTGTTCTCGTCGCTTTTGACCAATACATATAATCTGATCGGAAAGCATTTCGACAGGAGCGATTATAAGAAGAGACTTAAGTCCAAGATCCTGTCATTTAAGTACGGCAAGTACTATTTCTATAATCTCATGATGTACATGATGCCGTTCCCGAAGTTCTTCGGACTTCTGACGCCTCACTTCGCGAGACCTTATCTCAAGTCGACATTCGAGAAGGTCTGGAAGGAGGAGGGCGATGCTCTCGACAAAGTCTGCCACAACAGGTTCAGGTCGAGCGAAGATATCAATATCTACGCCATGCGCCTGTGGAACCTCATGGAGGGCAACTTCGTTCCGGGCAATATCCACAAGGACGGCAAGGCGTACCTTCTGACGAGCATTGAAGATACGAAGGCAGCCGCATCCGAGATAAAGAGCAGCAGGCGTAAGCTCATCTGCATCAACGACAACCTGGAAGAGAAGGATTTTGACGAGGCCAAGAAGATATTCCTGGGCGCTCTGGAAGAGATCTTACCTGAGACTTGTGTTTTCGAAAAAGGTGAGAAAAGATGAGCGAACCCAAGGTCTCGATAATCATAGCTGTCTACAATACCGAGAAGTACCTCAAGGACTGCATCGAATCAGTCCTTTCCCAGGACTACGAAAACATCGAGCTGTTCCTGGTGGACGACGGCAGCACCGACGGATCTCCTGCCATCATGGATTCCTATGTGGAGAAATATCCGTCCAAGGTCGTCAAGCTCACCAAGGAGAACGGCGGTCAGGCATCCGCGAGAAATCTCGCACTGGATAAGATCTCCGGCGAATATCTGACATTCATGGATTCCGACGACTACATCGCCAAGGACTACATAAGGACCCTCATCACTGAGGCGGCCGCGCACGATGCCGACATGGTCGCATCGGGCCAGTTCAAGGTTGGCGAGGACGGCCATATCATCGACACCATCCGCTATAAGGTTACCGACGGCAAGTCGCTTCAGAGGCGTCTTAATATCGCGGGCAAGCTCTACAGGACCGAGTACGTCAGAAGGTTCAATATCAAGTTCCCGGAAGGCAAGCTCTACGAGGATAATTCTTTCAACTTCCTGGCGTTCTTCCTAAGCCCGAACGTTAGGATCCTTCCTTACGAGGGCTACAACCAGGTGGTCCACGAGGGCAGCACGACAGCTAAACTGATCGACCACAAAAAGCTCCCGTTCGACAACTGGAGCTACTGCATAAGGACAGTCAAGGAAAAGGCCGTCCCTGGCGTTGACATGGACCTTTTCGACATCACGGTCCTGAGTTTTTTCACGTATTTTCTCATCATCCGCAACAGGAAAAGGGAGTACCTTCCGAACGAGGACCGCCAAAACTCCATGGACAATGCCTATGCCATCTCCGACATGTTCGAAAACATGACCAACGAGTTTTTCGGAGACTTCAAGAAGAATAAATACAGGAGTCTTTTCTCGGGGCTCCCGCTGAAGCAGGTCCTGGGCGTCCGCGTTTTTTATTCATACGCATCGAGGAAAAAACTTCGAAAACTTGTTAAAATGTTGTATCGATTCTAATGAGGTCCGGCCATGAGATACTATGTCACAGAAAGAGAGTTTGACGAATACGACAGCGTCACCGCCCGCGCCAAGGCAAGGGATGATGCTGAATCGATCGTGAAGGAACTGGGTTACATGCCTATCGTTATCGACGTGCCGGACAGATCTTCCTTCAGCATTCCCCGTAAGATCTGGTGGCAGATAAGGATCGTCCCTGTATGGGTCAGGAATCTTAAGCAGGTCACAAAGGGCGACGAGCTCTTTATCCAGTTCCCGTTCAGGGAGCATTCTGTCTTTCTTCCTCTTGTTCTTCGAAAAAGCAGGAAGAAGGGCGTCAGGATCGTCATGCTCGTTCACGACTTTGAACTTTTCAGAGCCCTCAAGGACAGTGGGAAAACTATTTTCGATAAGGTAAAGAATTACTTTGATGCAAAGAGCCTTAAGTATGCGAGCAAGGTCATCCTCCATAACGATAAGATGATCAAGGCGGCCAAAGAGAAGGGCTTAAGCGAACTTCGCCTTATAGACCTTCAGATATTCGATTATCTTACGGACGCGCCGATCTCCGGTAAGCGCGGTCTTAACGAGCCTTTGATCGTGGCAGGTAATCTCATGAGAAGCAAGTCCGGATACCTCTACGAACTTCCGTCCGACCTTAAGATCAATCTCTACGGTCCGGGCTACGAAGGCGAGGCGACGGATAATATCAACATCATGGGTGCTTTCCCGCCTGAGGAACTTCCGGGTAAGCTCGAAGGAAGCTTCGGTATCGTCTGGGACGGTCCGACCGCAGCGACCTGCGACGGCGTTTTCGGAAAGTACCTTACTATCAATAATCCTCATAAGACGTCGCTTTATCTCGCGTCAGGTCTTCCGGTCATCATCTGGAAGGAAGCGGCCCTGGCGGATTTCATCGTCAAGAACGGCCTGGGGATCGCGGTCAACAGCCTAAGCGAGATACCTATGAGACTTAAGTCCATGAGTGAAAGCGACTATAACAAAATGGTCGCCAATACAAAGGACATTAGTGGCAAATTACGAACAGGTTTCTTTCTGAAAAAAGCACTCAAAGAGTAGATTATTTATGCTATAATTCATTCTGTTTATGAGTGAGAGTATTAAACAGAAACAAAGAAGTATATTCAAAGTTAACTTATTGGGGATAGGCAGCGGACTTTTGATATTCTTTACGCTGTGCGCGTTTGTGACCGCAATTGCGCTTATCCTTCTGTTTATGTTCCACGGTTTTTCCGACACCATCATCGATTACGGCAGGATCATTGCAGGCATCGCTTTGTTCGAGAACCCGTTCCTTTGGGCGGGAATACTTCTCATCTACATGTCATCCGCTTATCTTGATTTTAATTCCAAGGTCATCGGCGCACTTTGCTGCCTCGTACCTATCGTTCATTTTGCGGTCCTGGTCCTGATCCTCAAGGTCAGCATCCGCGAGTACAGAAACGAGAAGATGAGACTCGCACTTCAGGAAACAGGCGCGGTATCAGACGTATGCGGCACCAAGTACCCGATCCTTCTGATCCACGGAATCTTCTTCAGAGACTTCCAGGCACTGAGTTATTGGGGCCGTATTCCTTATTATCTCGAAAAAAACGGCGCAAAGATCTTCTACGGCGATCACGAATCCTGTGAGAACGTCGAAAAGAGCGCAGAAGATATCGCAGCAAGGATCCGCGAGATCGTTGAGACAACTGGCTGCGAGAAAGTCAACATCATCGCACATTCCAAGGGCGGCCTTGACGTTAAGTATGCTGTTGCAAAGATGGGCATCGAGAAGCATGTCGCTTCGATAACGACCATCAGCACACCTCACTACGGCTGTGAATATGCAGACTATTTCCTCGGACTTATCCCTGGTAAGGCTAAGCCTGTTCTCTCATACATCGCCAATTCCATTTTCAAAAGACTCGGCGACCGTAACCCGGACGTTCTTTCCGCAGTTGAGGAATTGACTGTCGAGAGATGTCTTGAACTTAACCGTGAGACTTCCGACTTCGATTTGGAGGCCAACGGCATCTACACCCAGAGCTTCGGATCAGGCTTAAGATACGGCAGGAGCGGCATTCTTCCTCTGGATCTGTTCTGCAGGGTAGTCGACAGATTTGACGGTCCGAACGACGGTCTTGTCGGACTTGCTTCATTCCGTTGGGGCGAGAAATATACGCTTCTTGATAACGGCAGGAGAAGAGGAATCTCCCACGGCGATATGATCGACATCACCAGAGACAAGGTTCCGGGTTTTGATGTTTGCTCATTTTATATCGATCTTGCCAGCAATCTTCGTTGCAGAGGTCTTTAAACTTTACTCCTAAATGTGTAAAATACTACAAGATGAACAGTTTGATGGGAGAAGTGTTTCTTTGATCGGTTATTATGACTACACAGTTTGGCTGACGTATTGCTCACTGATTTCGGCAGGAATCGGTATCTTCAGCTCCCTTAGTGGCGGCGGCCACCCGTATATCGGAATGTTCTTCCTTCTTTTATCCGGACTTTGCGACGCTTTTGACGGCAAGGTTGCCAGGACCAAGAAGAACAGGACAGAGATGCAGATCGATTTTGGTATCCAGATCGATTCTCTTGCCGACCTTGTAGCCTTCGGAGTTCTTCCTGCCAGCATCGGCGTCAGTATGCTCCGCATCTTCGATCACACATGGGGATTCCATCCGAGAACAGCATCAACGCTTCTCGTTCACCTTGCTCTTTATACCGTTTTGGTATTCTACGTTCTTGCAGCACTTATTAGACTTGCTTACTTTAACGTTCTCGAAGCTCAGAGAAGAAGAGACGGCGGTACAGGCGCCAACAAGGAATACAGAGGTCTTCCTGTTACGTCCGCTGCTCTTTTGTTCCCGACAGTGCTTCTCGTTCAGTACGCAACTTCTATCGATATCACGTTCACTTATTTCGCTACGATACTCGTTACGGGTATTCTCTTCATCACCCCGTTCAAGCTTAAGAAGCCGGGTACCAGAGATATCCTCATCATGGTCGGTATCGGCGCACTTGAACTTGCTGCTCTCATCGTTATGAAGATCATTGCCCGCAGGTAAGGAGTCCGACATTGCCCCAGCCACCGATCAAGATCCAACCCGACAGCAAGAGTTTGCGATTCCTCTATAAGAACCCAATCGGAAGAGTATTCCTTAAGCTTTTGTGCGCTCCTTGGCTTTCCAAGGTCTGCGGCGCATATCTTTCTTCGTCTTTTTCGAGACCTTTGATCAATTCTTTTGTTCGAAAAAACGGTATCGACATGTCCCAGTATGAGAACCGTCCGTACCACGATTTCAACGATTTCTTTACCCGTAAGATAAATCCCGAACTTCGTCCGGTGGACATGGATCCTGAGGCTTTTGTCGCACCTTGCGACGGCCTTCTTACGGTTTTCCCGATCGACAAGGACACGGTGCTTCCTGTTAAGCAGAGCAACTACAAGATCACTGATCTTCTTGATTCTCCTGAAGAAGCGAAAATGTTCGAAGACGGCATCTGCCTTGTCTTCAGACTCTGCGTCGATCATTATCACAGATATTTCTTCTTTGATGACTGCGAAGTCGGAAAGCCTCAATTCATTAAGGGCAAACTTCACACGGTCCGTCCGATAGCTCTTGAGACGGAGCATGTTTTCACGACAAACAGCAGGGAGAAGACACTTCTTAAGACCAGGAACTTCGGTAACGCCATGCAGGTCGAAGTCGGCGCCATGCTCGTCGGCAAGATCAAGAACCACGACATCTCTTCAGCCAAAAGAGGCGATGAGAAGGGCATGTTCCTTTACGGCGGCTCCACAGTCATCCTCCTTCTCGAAAAAGACCGCGTCAATCTTTACGAGGATTTTTTCAGGAATTCTTCAGAGTATGCCGAGACTCCTGTCAAGTTCGGCGAGAAGCTCGGCGAAATTTGCCGATGACTTTTTCGCGTGAGCATATATAATATATAACGATTTTAATTTTCAGAGGTTATTATGATCTTCAATAATATTCTTGAGGCGATGGGAAGCACTCCGCTCGTCAAACTATCGAAAATGGTCGGTCCTGACAGCGCGAGGATCCTCGTTAAGGTCGAGGGCCTGAACGTCGGAGGTTCCATCAAGACCAGAACAGCATATAACATGATCAGGGCTGCCGAGGAAAAAGGCCTTATCAACGAGAACACCATAATTGTTGAGCCGACCAGCGGCAACCAGGGTATCGGCCTTGCTCTCGTCGGAGCAGTAAGAGGCTATAAGACTATCATCATCATGCCTGACTCCGTCAGCGAAGAGAGAAAGAAACTTGTTGAGCACTACGGCTCTCAGGTTATCCTGATCCACGACGCAGGCAACATCGGTGCTTGTATCGAAGAGTGTCTCCAGACTGCTCTTAGGATGCAAAGGGAAGATCCGAATGTCTTCGTTCCGCAGCAGTTCGAGAATCCTGCCAATCCTGCAGTTCACAAGAAGCAGACAGGTATCGAGATCTTAAACCAGGTTGACGGACATATCCACGGTTTCTGCTCCGGTATCGGAACAGGAGGAACCATCACGGGTATCGGTGAGGTGCTTAAGTCTGAGAACCCGGATATCGAGATCTGGGCTGTAGAGCCTGAGCACGCGGCTATCCTTTCAGGCGGTTCCATCGGAACACATCTTCAGATGGGAATCGGCGACGGCGTAATCCCGAAGATATTGAATCAGGATATCTACAACGATATCTGCATCGTAAAAGACGAAGAAGCTATCCAGGCAGCCAAAGACCTGGCTTCCAAGGAAGGCATCATGTGCGGTATCTCAAGCGGAACCAATGTGGCAGCTGCTTTGAAGCTCGCCAAGAAACTGGGCCCGGGCAAGACGGTGGTAACGGTCCTTCCGGACACAGCCGAGAGATACTTCTCGACACCGCTTTTTGACTGATAATATCACGGCACGTCCAACGATCCGGGCGTGCCGTTTTGCAATTTGAAAACAAAATAGAATAAACTATTTGCAAGCCTGAGATATATACACCCTTAGCTTAAATGTTAGAATTATACCGTAAGTTTAAAGCTTGTTTCTTTATACGTTATGGAGTAAAAAAATGACAAACATCAAGATTCATCAGTGCCCGTCCTGCGGCGGCAATCTCACCGTAGACAACGACAGACAAATGTATCATTGCTCTTTCTGCGGCAGCTCTTTCGATTATGAGTATTTTCGAGAAGAACAGGCTCATGAGATGGGCGAGAAATACTTAAGCAGAGGCGAGTATGCCGCAGCTATCGATCTTTATAAGTTCGTATTGGATAAGAATCCGCATGATTTTATTTCTCTCAGGGGTCTGATGCTCGCGTCGGCACGCCTGAAGGAGATGAAGGAACTGACCTCCAAAGTCGGCACTGAAGGTTTCTCATATGACACAAAGCAGGTTGATTTCATCTGCGGCAGTGCTTCTCCGGATGACAAAGAATATTTTGACGGTATGTCAAAGATTTATTCCGATATTAAGTCCGTCTCGGCCCTGGTCGAAGAGCAGAATGTTCTTCGTAAGGAAAAGAGGAGGATCGAGGACAAGATCCATCTCGAGCTCAAGAGCCGTGAAGAGTGCAGTGTCAAAGACAGATACGGAACCGGACATGATCCGATAAAGGCTTTTATAGCGATGACCGCTATCTGCGGATTTTTCCTTCTGGTAATCCTCGTCCTGGTGATAGTAGGACTTTTTACGGAAGATTGGGTAGTCGGAATCGGTTTTATGCTCCTTCTTCTGGCGGTCCCGTTGACAATCATCGATTTTTTGATAGTATTCCCGCGCTTCAAGAAGGCAAGGGAGATCGATGCCAGGATCGGTAAATACGGCATCGAGTCCGGCAAGCGTCAGAGAAGGATCAACGAGCTGGGCGAGCTGATCGACAAGGAGTCTTCAGCCATCAAGCATGCGTGCTCCGACCTTATGAAGAAGGACACAAAGATCATGAATGAACTCAAATAATATAAGTGACTGTCTCATTGAGGCAGTCACTAAATATTTGTAGGAATACTAACCTGATCGGTCTTTTTTGTAAATAAGGTTAGTATAAATCGGTCTTACAAATAATCGAGTACTAACCCTTTTTTCGAAAACATGCATGATGGTAAGTGTTTTTCTACATGATCGAAAATAAAATACTAACCTAAAACGCGATAATTGCCATATTGATTAGTACGACTTCAGATTTCCGGCGAAATATACTAACCTTTTGGCAGATTTTCACGATTTTGATCAGTACTCAACAGGATGAATCTGAGGGAATCGTGTCTTTTTTGAGACAACCCTCAGTTTTTTTCGAAAATAAAAGTCAAAAAAAGTCAAAAAGCTATTGACAAACACTGAAAACGGGACGATAATACTAATATCAAAGAAAGTCAAAGTCAAAATCAAAGTCGAATTTGACCAAAGCAGGAAGGGAGGAACAGATGTGGCTAGACTCGTTGATGTTATAGAGTTAATGATCAAAGAGATGCTGGACGAGAACAACGGCAAGGCGACCATAAGCAGAAGCGATCTCGCTGAGAGAGCGAACTGCGTGCCTTCGCAGATAACCTACGTGTTGTCCACCAGATTCTCGTCAGGTAACGGATATATAGTCGAGAGCCGAAGAGGCGGCGGCGGACAGATCACCATCAGGCGAGCGAAGATCATCAGCAAGGGAGAGTACCTGCAGTCGGTGCTTAACGCGGTAGGCAATGATCTTACTCAGCAGCAGGCGAAGATCTATCTGACCAATCTCGTATCGAGCGGTGCGATCTCACCTCATGAGGCGACAGTCGTTATGGCGACGGTGTCGGACAGAGCTCTGGTCCATGTTGATTCCGATATAAGGTCTGTGGTAAGAGCCGATATTTTCAAGAATGCTTTGGTAAGTCTGATGTTAGACGGTGCGAGCTGAAAGGAAGTGATACATAATGCGTTGTGAAAGATGCGGAAAGATAGTAGATAAATCATATACAAATTATAACGGCAGGTTTTTCTGTCCGGAATGTGCCAAGGAGTTGGGACTTCCTGATGCGGCTACTCTTGCCAGCAGTGCATTCAGGTTCCTGGATGACGGACTTACGTCATTCTTCCCTCTCATGAGAGAGCAGTTGGAGTTCTCCCCTACGAGAAGCCAGATCAAATGCCCTAAGTGCGGTACGACTCTGAAGGAGTTCGAAGCAACGGGCAATCTCGGATGCATTGAGTGCTACAACACTTTTAATGAATCCGTTATGAGACTTCTCATGAGACTTCAGGCAGACAACCACTATAGAGGAAGGTCTCCGGGTATCGCATCCGAACCTATGGAAGACAGCAAAGAGACCAAGGAGATCGATGCAGCAGAGATCGGTTCCAATTCCGAGAGCAAGGAGCCTGAGGTTTCTCCTGCCAAGGAGATCGCGGCTGACGAGAATAAGCTCCTCAAGTATTCCAATGCAGATATCGGAATGCTCACTAACGAGGACTTAAACGAAGCCATCAAACTAGCTGTAGCTCATGAAGATTACCTTCTTGCAGCAAAATTCAGAGATGAACTCAGAAGCAGGGAGGGCGTGTAAATGAAGTGGTACGAAGAAAACGGTGAGAACAGTGATGTTATCCTTACATCAAGAGTCGTTGTGAGGCGTAACATAAAAGGATATTCCTTCCCTTCGAAAATGGATGACAGCGAGCGCGAGACCGTACAGCATCTCGTTACTGCAAAGGCAGAGGAGCTCGGTTACGAAGTAAAGATCGAGGAGCCTGCTTCGAATATTCCTGATGCGCTCAAAAAGCGCGGCAGTGACGCCATGTTCCAGAGCAGTGACGAAGCGATCGGTGCCATGATCAACAAGATCAACCACCTGACCTTCTACGGAAACATCAGAGGCTCCAATGTCAAAGAGATGTTCACGAGAGTCGAGAAGATGGTCATCGATTTCGAGAGAGCATTCGATATGGCTTATTCCGAGAGATTGGGCTTCCTTACGGCAGAACCTCAGAACGTAGGTTCCGGAATCACGGTGGATATCGTTGTAGCTATTCCGGGAATCGTTAAGTCGGGAACTTTCCCTTCACTTCAGAAGAAGCTTACGGTTGCCGAGTGGAGACTTAAGCCTTACATCAATCAGAACAGCGGCATCAAAAGACCTGAGACTTTGTTCTCTCTTACCAATGTCGCTACTCTCGGCATCGGTGAAGACAAGCTCTACGAGCGCGCCATCACGATAATCAACGACATCATCAAAGTCGAGCGTATGTGCCGTGAGGCTATCTATAAGAAGAACAGACTGGTCGTCGAAGATCAGTACTACAGAGGATACGGACTTTTGAAGTTCTGCAGGAAGATCGAACTTCCTGAGGCACTCGAAGTACTCGGCTGGATCAGATTCGGCTTAGGTCTTATCGATGACAAGGAAACGGGGATCACACTCTCCGTCATTAATGAGATAACAGAAAAACTATGTAAAGAATACGACCTGCATCCGCGCAGCTTCAACAGACACAATGAGCAGCGTGCAGCGTATATCAAGGAAATACTGGAAAGGGGTGAATGATCATGAAATTTGGAGAAGGTGCCATTCAATTGATATCTGATTCCTGGCTTTTCGCCAAGGCATTCAAATGTGAGACGATCGGAAGCGAATTCCTGCTTCTTGCCATGTGCAATCTCAATTGCCCTGCCAAGAATATTCTTGAAGTTCAGGGTATTACCGATGAGAAGGTAATCGAGTGTATCGAAAGAAACGAGAGAACAACAATGCAAAAGCCGAGCGACGAAGAGATCGCCAGCATCGACTTTGAAGAAGGTCTTCACGCTTGCCGTGTTGATACAAAGCGAGTACTTGCAGAGGCCGATATCGTTGCCAACAGATTCGGTGACGGAATCGTTACTCCTGAGCATATCTTAAGTGTCCTTGCCTCGAAAAGGAGTTTTACAGCTGCCAAGATCATGATCTACCTCAATGCAGATCTTGAGGCCATCAGACAGCAGACACTCGCTGCTATCATGGGTTCAGGAGACGACGACTTTATGGACGGCGGTTCCTCTGAAGAATCTCCGCGTCAGTCTGCAGCAGCAAATCTGGCCAGAATGGGCTCGAAAAAGAGCGCAAAGGGCAAGCATCCTACATTGGACAAGTTTGGTAAGAATCTTACTCAGCTTGCCAAGGACGGCAAGATCGATCCGGTTATCGGAAGAGAAGAAGAGATCAACCGTGTAATGCAGATCCTCGCCAGAAGAACAAAGAACAATCCTTGTCTCGTTGGTGAGCCTGGTGTAGGTAAGACAGCTATCGCTGAAGGCCTTGCACTTAAGATCGCTGAAGGAGACGTACCTGATATCCTTAAGGGTAAGACTGTATTCAATATCGAAGTAGGCTCAATGGTTGCAGGTTCCAAGTTCAGAGGTGACTTTGAAGAGAGGATCCAGAAGGTCCTTGATGAAGCATCCTCCAACGAAGACATCATCCTCTTTATCGATGAGATCCATACTCTCGTAGGAGCAGGTGACGGCGGCAACGGTTCCCTTGATGCAGCAAACATCATGAAGCCGATGCTCACAAAGGGCGAGCTTCAGATCATCGGTGCTACGACACTTGATGAATACAGCAAGATCATCGAGAAAGATTCAGCTCTCGAGAGAAGATTCCAGAAAGTTCTTATCGAAGAACCTTCACAGGCAGATGCCATCCTTATCCTTAAGGGACTTCGCCCGCGTTACGAAGAGCATCACAAGATCAAGATCAGTGATGAGGCTATCGAACAGGCAGTTCTCCTGTCGACCAGATATCTGTCCGACAGATTCCTTCCTGATAAAGCCATCGACCTTATCGATGAGGCAGCAGCGAAAAAGAGGATCAACTTCCAGGTATCCACGGAACTTAATACCCTCACCAGCAGACTTACTGAAGTAGGTAACCTCAAGAAGGTCGCTGCTGAGAAGATGGAGTTTGAGAAAGCTCAGGAACTTCACGTTCAGGAGCAGGAGATCGAGAAGAGGATCGAGGAACTTAAAAATACCAACAAGCCGGATAACGACGGCTTTACAGGTGAGCTCACCGTAGAAGATATCGCAGAAGTCCTTGCCAAGTGGTCAGGTATCCCTGTATCTAAGATCACGGAGTCTGATGCAGAGAAGCTTAAGACATTGGAGGATGAGCTTAAGTCAAGAGTTATCGGTCAGGATGAGGCAGTAAGTGCCATTGCACGTGCCATCAGAAGAAGCCGTCTGGGTCTTAAGGATCCTAAGCGTCCTTCCGGATCGTTCATCTTCCTCGGTACTACCGGTGTAGGTAAGACTGAGCTTGCAAGAGCACTCGCAGAGGTAATGTTCGGTAATGAGAATGCACTTGTCAGGATCGATATGTCCGAGTACATGGAAAAGCACGATGTAAGTAAACTCATCGGATCGCCTCCGGGCTATGTCGGATACGATGAGGGAGGTCAGCTTACAGAGAAGATAAGAAGACATCCTTATTCGGTAGTCCTTTTCGATGAGATAGAGAAGGCGCATCCTGATATCTTTAACAGCATGCTCCAGATCCTGGATGACGGAAGACTTACTGACGGTAAGGGCCGGCTCGTAGATTTTAAGAATACTATTATAATAATGACTTCTAATATAGGTGCGCGTATGCTCACTGCAGAAGCGAGCCGCAAGATCGGATTCGAGCTCGAGGACGAGAATGATAAGGACGATCTTTCCAGAGAGCGTCTCTACGGCGGCAAGAACTATGAGGATGCAAAGAAGACTGTCCTCGATGAACTTAAGAAGAGTTTCTCGCCTGAGTTCATCAACCGTGTGGACGAGATCATCTTCTTCCGTATGCTCAATAAGGAGTCTATACTTAAGATAGTAGATCTTCTTATGAAGAATGTAGGTAAGAGAGTCAATGACCTCGGCATCGAGATCAAGCTTACCGAACAGGCCAAGGAACTTCTCGCTAAGAAGGGTTACGATCCGCAGTACGGTGCCAGACCTTTGAGAAGAGTAATCCAGGCAATGGTCGAAGATAAGTTCTCCGAAGCTTTGCTTGACGGTATCATCGCACCGGGTGACGTTGCGTTGGTAGATTGTGTCAATGACGAGATCGTGATAACTTGTGATGAGACCAAGATAGAATCAGTAGTACATAATTAATCCTAAATATGTGTTTGGTTGGGGCCGCCTTCCTTTGTGGAGGCGGTTTTCTTTTGTCCAAATGTGGCAAATGTTGAACAAATAACACATTTCGGAGGAAAATATCATTTTTTGTTGCTAAAATTTGTGAACGACTAAAACACCGTTGTATCAAGGGTTCTAGCCATTCTTACAGTGACGCTGTTTACAAATCCTCATGTTCGGTTTACATTTAGTTCATAAAATGTGACAAAATTATGGCTTCAATTTGTAAATTAGTCATACCTCGTTCATAATTACATTTTACAATCAAAGCATGTAAGTTAATTGAATTGAAAAAAGTTATGAATTGTGAGAAAGAGAGTGATTAATATGACAAAGACAAGAAGCAATAAAGCAGGTTTTACACTGATCGAGATGGTTTTGGTAGTAGCCATAATTACTATCCTCGGTACAGTTTTAGTCTCCGGTTTGGTAGCTTATATTGAATTATCAAACGAGAGAGCAGGAAAAGTTACAGAGCACGCCAACAGATACGCACAGGCAAATCAAAAAGTTGATCTCCAGTTGAAGACAAGCTACGCAGAGATCAAGGCATGGAAAGATCCGGACGACAGCAATCCGGCTGCAGGTTCCTCTTCAACAGGTGCAGCAGTTATCGGTGAAGAGCCAAGTGTAGATTCAAATACAGCAACCCCGACAGATAAGCCGGAACCAACAGAAGCACCGGCACCAACGGAAGAGCCTGAGCCGACAGAAGAGCCTGAGCCAACAGAGGTACCGGAGCCTACAGAGGAGCCAAAGCCTACTGAAGAGCCTAAGCCAACAGAGAAGCCGGAACCAAAGCCGACAGAGAATCCTGGTAACACAGGCAATGGCCTTGACGGAGTAGATCTCGGAGCAGCATCTAACCTTTCCGGATCAGTTGTATCTGGTAACGCAAGCGACATAGGAGTTTCTTCCACACAGTTCGCAGTTTGGGAGCGTCCGGTATCTAACGTAGTCGTAAGCGGCGGCGGAAAGAACATCTACAGCGTAACAGTAAAGGTTGAAGGAACAAATGTAACTTATAAGCAGAATGACGACTGGAAGTACAACAACGTACAGAACATGGGTAACAATACTTATAAGTTCACATACACAGCAAACAGCAATGACAACCAGCCTGACGGTGGCTTCACAGCAATCTTCATGGCAGACGGATCGGTAAACGCTACAGTAGTATCCGTAGCACTCTACAATAAATAAGCGTTTCTTGTAGTTCATATATATACCTTTCAATTCAGTGGGAAGTCACCCTTCGGGGTGACTTTTCATTAATAACTACCTAGCCCGCATACTTTATTCATATATTTCCTTTTCCTTTTGGGGATCGTTTTCAGATGAATCTCGGTTTGTCTGAAGGTGGTCCCCAAATTAATGAGAAAAACGGATTGTGTCAGAAATGTGAAAAAATTAAAAGGGATTTAATATGATGTCATACGTGAAAATGCCTATTATAAGGAGTTTGAACAAAAAAACAAAGTTTTTTGAAAGGGATTTGTAAAAAAAAGTGTGGAAAATGTGAAGAATGTTTGATAGAATACAAGCGTAGTTTGTTTTTGTCGATTTGATAAGGAGCGTTTTTATGAAGAGACAACTTAAGAATAACAAATTAGGTTTCACGTTGGTAGAGATCGTTCTTGTAGTTGCTATTATTGCGATACTTAGTGGCGTATTACTTTACGGTATTAGCGTATATATCACATCTGCTAATGAGAGAGCAGATAAGGTTTCCACCCATGACGCGAAGGCTGTTCAGGCTGGAAGCGTAGTTAACGGTTTGTTGAGCAGCAATCCTAAGATGCCGACATCAGCTCCGTCAACTGCATCTACTTAATTGGTTTGAATTTGATAATTGATCCCGGCAGGTTTTAACCTGTCGGGATTTTTTTTATTCTGTCATGAATTGTCCTTTATCCGGGTTTCTGTGCAAAGTGGTCTCCGCCAGCAGCAGTTTCTTGGTAATCTCGCTTTGCGGATTCGAAAGCACATTCAAAGTCGGGCCGTCCTCAACGATCCTGCCCTGATCCATTACGATCACGTAAGAAGTAGCTGCCCTAATGACTCTGAGGTTATGTGAGATCAGCAGGATAGAGGTATTTCTTTCCGTGTTTATCTTGGCAAGGAGTTTTAAGATCCTTGCACCTGAGGTCGTATCGAGAGCCGACAAAGGTTCGTCGGCGATGATGAGATTCGGATTTATCATAAGGCACATAGCGATCGCGATCCTCTGCCTCTGGCCTCCCGACAGCTGCGAAGGGTATCTTCCGAGGATATCTTTCTCCAAACCGACAGCTTCAAGGGACTCCCTGATTGTCTTGTTAAGTTCTTCTTTTGTGAGCTTTATCTTGTTCGCTTTCAAAGGTTCGTTGAGGTGCCATCTGATCGTGTGTGCCGGATTAAGGCACATTACTGGGTCCTGGAATACCACGCCGAGCTTGCCCTTCGTGTCCGTAATCGTTCCCGATGTCGGCTTAAGAAGTCCGCATATCGCCCTGGTGAGCGTGGTCTTGCCGCATCCGCTGCTGCCGATGAGTCCCACGGATTCACCGTTTAATATCTTGAATGATATATCGTGTATGATGTCTTTTTTCTTTTTTCGAAAACCATGGGTGCTCTCGTAACCCGCACTGAGTCCTTTTACGCGAAGGCTGCATTCCGATGAGAAAGACGGCTTGTTGAACTTAAGATCCAGAGATTTCGGATCAAGTCTCGAGTCAGACAAAAGCCCTGCGGTATAAGGATTTTTCGGATTGTACAAAAGATCGAAAGCGTTGCCGCTATCCACGATCCTGCCTTTTTCGATAACAAGGACCCTGTCACAGAAACCGCCTACGATGGACAGGTCGTGTGATATGAACAGCACCGACATCATAAATTCCGCGCAAAGGGACTTTATGAGCTCCAGAATGGACATGGATGTGATCGTGTCGAGGGAAGATGTCGGCTCGTCGGCGATCATGAGCTTTGGCTTAAGAAGGCAGGCGCCCGCGATGAGAACGCGTTGTCTCTGACCTCCCGACAGTTCATGCGGATATCTTCCGAGAATGTCTTCGGCTTCGTCAAAGCCGACTCGCTTGAGCATATTAAGGATCCTGCTGCGGCGCTCGTCCTTGGTAAGGACCTCATGCTCCGTAAGGACTTCCTCGAGATTCTTGAATACGGTCTTCAGCGGATCAAGGGCGGTATACGGCTCCTGGAATATCATGGCGATATCCTTGCCGCGCAGTTCTCGCATATCCTTTTCCGTATGATCCATCAGTTCTTTTCCGTCGAAAACGATGCTTCCCGATGTAAGTCTCGCATCTTTCGGAAGGAGACGGGAAACGGAAAGGGCGGTCATGGTCTTGCCGCAGCCTGAGTTTCCGATGAGACCCAGGATCTCGCCTTTTCGAAGATCAAAAGAGATATCATGCAAAGTCTTGGTGGATTCCGAACCGAAATCCAGCGAGAGATCTTTAACCTGGAGAATGTATTTGGAGTAACTCATTTGTCCCCCCTTATCCCCTCGGAAATGAAGTACAGACCGAGGATATAGATGACGAGCATCAGTGACGGGAAGATGACGAGCCACGGCGCTGCCGTGATGTAGCTTTGTGCATCGGATAAGATCTTGCCGTAGCTTGCTTTCGGAGGCTGAACGCCGAGTCCCAGATAGCTCATGGCGGATTCTGAAAGCGTCATGTTGGCCAGGCCTATGACGATCGCAGGGATGATCTGTGCGAAGGCGTTAGGGAAGATGTGCACTGCCATGATCCTTATCGGATTAACACCCAAGATCTTCGCGTGAAGGATATAATCCCTGCCTTTGATCTTGATGACTTCCGTTCTGTATACACGGGCAAAAGTCGGCGCGAAAACAAGTCCCAACGCCCAGATGACATTGAACAGCGACGGTCCGCTGACGCTTACCGCTACCAATGCCAGAAGTATTCCCGGAAAGCACATTATGGAGTTTCCGAGAAGCATGATCATCCTGTCCCAGATGCCTCCGAAATATCCCGCGAGCATACCTGCGACAGTTCCCAGAACGAGAGCTACGGATACGCCTGCAAATGATATGAACAGTGTATATTTGGATGCGGCCAATACCCTCGCGAAGAGGTCTCGGCCCATATTGTCGGTTCCCATGAGATGGGATGCGGACGGAGCCAGGAGCTTTGAAGACGCACTGGTCTTCTCAGGGTCAGGGCCGACGCCCAAAAGACCCAGTATGCAGGCGATGACGATGATGGAGAATAATATACCTCCGACTATGTAGTAAGGGCTGATCTTCTTATTTCTCATAAGGAATCCCCCCTGTTCTTACGTAGTCTCGGGTCGCACATGTTCATGAGGACATCTGCGGCGAAGTAAACGATTACCATCATTGCTGCGAGGTAAAAGACGATTCCCGACAAAAGAGGGAAGTCACGTCTTCCGATAGCCTGTATAAGAAGTCTTCCGAGTCCCGGAAGGTTAAATACCTGCTCTACGATAAGGCTTCCTCCGAGAAGGTCCGACAGGACGATGGATAAAGCCGTTATGACTGATACATTGGAATTCGGCAGGATATGTCTGAACATGATCTTGATGTCTGAAAGACCTCTGCTCTTTGACGTTCTAACATAATCATTGCTCTTCTCCGTAAGGATGCTCGCCCGGAGGAACTTGAACGTCATGGCGATCTTAGGGACCGCAACACAAAACGCCGGGAGCAGGAGACAGTAGATATACTGTCCGAAGTCCTTTGACGGGGAAGCGTACTTACCGACGGCAAAGTAGCCGAACAGTTTGCTGGCGATGAGTACGGATACAAGTGACAGTACAAACGGCGGGATCGCGAATGACACGTGTCCGAATACGGAAAAGACCTGATCCCAGAATTTACCCGGTCTTCTGGAGCTTATTACTGCTGACGGGTAAGAGATCACGAGTACCAGACAAAGAGACAGGAAGCTAAGTCCGAAAGTAACCGGAAGTCTTGAGATGATAAGGCTTGATACCGGCTGGTTAAACGAAGTTGAATTTCCCAAGTCTCCCGTAAATGCGCCCTTGAGCCAGGACAGATATCTGAACAGCAGAGGATCGTTAAGTCCCATCTTCTCGCGGAGCGCCTCAACCTGCTCGGGGCTTGCTGAAGGACCCAGGATCGTTCTTGCCGTATCTCCCGGTATTATCGAAAAAGCGGCAAACGTTAAGAGGGAGACAAGAAGAAGTGTGATCATCAATTCGAGCACTCTGCTCAAGATGTAGGTAACACGTTCTTTCATGGCTCCCCCTGTAAGTGAACTTTTAGTTCATTGTAACATTTTTAACTTTCTTTGTACTTCACCTCGGACATGTCCTGAATGTACATCGGATAGAGTTTGTATCCTTCAATGTCATTCTTGACTACCGTTATCTCCATCGGATCCTGGATGTATACCGAGCAGTTGTCTGCTACGAGGATTCCGAGAAGCTGGTGATAAAGCTCGACTCTCTCGTTCTCGTCAAGAGTTGTCGGGATGCTGTCGATTATCCTGTCGACTTCTGAGTTCTTATAATTGATGAAGTTATCTGTGCTCTCGGAGTGGTATCTTGCGATCTCATCCATAGGAGCGTAGATAGGTGTAAGACAGATAACTGTTGACTGATAATCTCTGCCTGAATAAACATCGCTGAGCCATGTGCTCCAGTCGATCTGCTCGATCTGAGCGTTAACGCCGATATCCTTTAACTGATCAGCGATGACCTCTGCTGTGTTTACATGAACGAGATAGTTGCTTGGAACTGTGATCGTCATGTCGAATCCGTTTTCATATCCGGCTTCTTTGAGAAGAGACTTTGCCTTCTCGATATCCTGGCTGTATGTGGAATCGAGGCTTGTGTCATATGCCTTGCCGATAACAGGGTTCATACCTGTTGTAAGCTTTGTTCCTGCACCGTCCATTGTAAGGTCGATGATATCGTCTTTGTTAACTGCGTAGTTGAGTGCTTCTCTTACCTTAACGTTATCGAACGGAGCGACTGCATTGTTAAGTGCGAAGATCTGGATCATGTTGGATGATCCCGTTACCATCGTGAAGTTGTCGCCTGCCATCTCCGCCTTGTCCTTGGTCATGTGAGGGAAGATGTCGATGCTGCCGTTCTGGAGTTCGAGAAGACCGGAGTCCATATCGGCACAGATCTTGAAAACGACCTCGTCAAGATACGGAAGGGAATCGTTCCAGTAATCTTCGTTCTTAACGATGGTTACGCTCTGACCTACAAGATACTCCTTGAACTTGAAAGGACCTGTTCCTACAGGGTTTGCGTTGATATCGGATACGCTCTTCGGGATGATAGCGAATGTAGCCTGGGAAAGGAACTCACTGTTTGCGATGCTCAATGTGATCTTTACCTGATCCTCGCTGAGCTTCTCGATTCCGGAGATAGTACCGAGTGTCTGAATATTCTCTTTTGCTCTTTCGATGGAGTAAACAACATCGTCTGCAGTCATGACAGAACCGTCGTGGAACTTTACGTCTTTTCGAAGATCAAAAGTAAATTCCTTACAGTCGTCAGATACAGTACAGTTTGTTGCCAAAGCCGGATTCAATGTTCCGTCGCTCGAAAACTTATATAAGCCCTCGAAAATGTTGAAGAGGATCTCTTTGTCGCCTGCTGCTACAGCAAGGTGCGGATCAAAAAGTCCAGGCTCCTGAGTGATGCCAACTGTTACAGATGAAGGTGCCTCAGCCTTGTCCTTGTTACATGCTGCAACAGGAAGAATGAAGCTTATGCCCAAAATGATTGCGGCTGCTGCTTTTAAAACACTTTGTTTTTTCATGTTTAAGCCTCCTGAGTCTTTTGAATAATGGTAGTTTGATTATCAAAGTTTGTCTATGCAGGCGCATTTGGGCAATTAGCCGAAAAAATGTATGTAATTGCAACATTTTTTTATAGAGTACTAATAATTTGTTGTGAATGGTGTATAATACATAGGCATTATTTTTTTGTTTTATAGGAGTAAGTCAATGAAAAAGTGTCCTGTTTGTGGAGTTATGATGGGTGATAACGTTGCCCGTTGTTCCATGTGTAAGTACGATTTCCAGAAAGCGTCGATCGGAGAAGCTGACAAGGCGATTGCCGAAGCTGCAAGTAATCTCGCGGCTAAAGAAGCCGAGACTGTTGCCAGAGCTTCCGAGAAGCGTACTGAGGAGGAGAAGCACCTCTTAGAGACCAGAAGCAGGATTGAGAAGGAAATAAACGAACTGTCCGCCAAGTACGAGGCAGAGAAGAATAAGCTGGATCTCGAGTATCAGGAGATGCAGAAGATCGCCATAAGTGAGAAAGAGCGTATCGACGGTGAGTTGGAGCTCGCTAAGGCAGATCTTGATGATGCAAGAAGGATCGCAGCACAGACAAGAAAAGAAGCTGAGGCAGATGCAGCTGCTAAGCGTGAAGCCGGTCAGAAAGAATATGACGACATGATCGACCTTGCAAAGAAAGAGCAGCAGAGGATCATCACAGAGGCTCAGCAGGAGACAGAGACTCTCGCAGCACAGGTTGAAAAAGAATTCAGCGAAGCTATGCAGAAGCGTGACGAGATCCTCGCTGAAGCTAAGGAACTTCAGGAATTCGTTGAGAATGCTGACAAGATCAAGGCTGACAAGCAGCAGGAACTCCAGGAACTCGAGGCAAGCTTCGATACTGTAAAGGCTCAGAAGGAGCAGGAACTCCAGACCATCGATGCCAACATCGTTGAGATGAACCAGAAGTACGAAGTCGAGAAGGCAAGACTCGAAGAAGAAGCAAAGAGGATCAGCGAAGAGCAGGCTAATGAGGCATTGAAGCTCAAGGAAGCTGCTGAAGCTGAAAGACGTGCAATAAACGAAGAGAAAGAAGCGATCATTGCAGATATCGAGCAGAGAAGAGTAGATGCACAGGCAGAACTCGATCAGCTCGTTGAACAGGCTAAGAGCGTTATTGCTGAAGCTGAAGAGGCTACAAAGACAAGAGACGAGATGATCAAGGTCATCGAAGAGGCTAAGGTCCTTGAAGCTCAGAAGGCTGAGGTTGAAGCTGAGATCGCATCTAAGAAGACAGAACTGGAAGAGATGATCACATCAAAGACTGCTGAGTATGACGGCATGATCGCTAATAAGACAGCAGAATATGATGGAATGATCGCTGCAAAGACAACCGAATATGATGAGTTGATCGCAAACAAGAAGAATGAATATGACGAGATGGTCGCTGCTAAGCAGAACGAGATCGATACACAGGCTGCTCAATTTGAGGCTGCAGCTGTTGAGTGGGATACTCAGATCAATGCCATCAAGGCTGATTACGAGCAGGCTCTGAAGATCATCGAAGAAGCTAAGAATGCTGAAATGCAGGCTGAGTCCATCGGTCAGGAGATAATCCTCAATGCTGAGAAGCAGGCAGTTGTCCTTAAGGAATCTGCTCTTACCGAGAGTGAGAAGGGCGCTATGAAGAAGCTCATCGAGGAGAAAGATCAGAAGATCGATGAACTCGAGAAAGAAAGACTTACATACGGTCCTAAGGAATACTCCGTTGAGTCTGTTGCAAATACTTCTAACGGTATCGACAACAAGGGCATCGGCGAAGTTCTCGCTGCAAAGGCAAAAGAGAACTGGAAGCTTGTTTCTTCCCTCAATGATAACGGAACTTTGGACGGTTCCCTCGGCGGCAACGGATCACGTGTCGTATTGATCTTCGAAAGAATCAAGAACAAATAAAATATAAGAAAGGCCAGGTGAACATTATGGATCTTAAAGAAGTAGCTAAGAACATCGACAAGAAGGACGTTGAGAAGGCAGTCGATACTGTTAAGGACGGCGCTAAGAAGCTCGGAATCAACGATCTCAATGATGTTAAGGAAAAGGTCGACGATATCAAGGATAAGCTCAAGAAGTAATCCTTAAACTACTTTCAAAAATCAAGGGCTGTCGGTAACGGCAGCCTTTTTTCTTGCCCGAAAAAGCGCCCTCATCTGCTCGAAAAGGCTTACGGATAAAACGATTTATCCACTGATTTACCAAATTACACAAAAGAAGATTGTGGCATTATCATTTTTTTGTGGAAATTGACGATTAAAACCTATATAATAGGAACATATTTGTTTTACAAGGAGGAAAGGACTAATGGGAAATTTTTCCGCAGATAAGATCCGTAACATTACACTCCTGGGCCATCAAGGCTCAGGCAAGACCGCGCTTGCCGAAGCGATCCTTTATTGCACCAAGTCAATAGAGCGTATGGGTCGTGCGACAGACGGAAACACAACGATGGACTTTGATCCTGAGGAGATCAAGAGACAGATCTCGATCAATGCGACCGTTGCTACTTGTGAATACAAGGACAGCAAGATCAACATTATCGACACTCCTGGTGATTTCGACTTCTTGGGTGAAGAGATGTCCGGTATCCGTGTTGCAGACAGCGGCATCGTATTGATCTCAGCTAAGGGCGGCACATCGGTGGGCTCTGAGAAGGCTATCCGTTTGCTCAACAAGAAGAACGTACCGTTCCTTTTCTTTGTCAATAGGATGGACGAGCCTAACGCAGACTTCGAAGGCGTTATCGAACGTATGAGAAATCGTTACGGACCAAGCGTAATCCCGCTTTCTCTCCCTATCATGGAAGACGGCAAGATGACAGGTATCGTAGACGTTATGAACCGTAAGGCTTTCT
>CAMYXL010000002.1 GCA_947303255.1 uncultured Clostridia bacterium
CATTCTCCTTGGAGAGGTTGATAACCTTAGCATAGCAGCCGCCCTCGAAGTTGAATACGCCGTTGTCATCCCAGCCGTGCTCGTCATCACCGATGAGAAGTCTCTTAGGATCTGTGGAAAGTGTTGTCTTACCTGTACCGGAAAGACCGAAGAAGATTGCTGTGTGCTTACCTTCCATGTCTGTGTTAGCAGAGCAGTGCATTGAAGCGATGCCCTTGAGAGGGAGGTAGTAGTTCATCATGGAGAACATACCCTTCTTCATCTCTCCGCCGTACCATGTGTTGATGATAACCTGCTCACGGGATGTGATGTTGAATGCTACGCATGTCTCGGAATTGAGGCCGAGCTCCTTGTAGTTCTCAACCTTAGCCTTGGAAGCGTTGTAAACAACGAAGTTAGGCTCAAAGTTCTCGAGCTCTTCTGCTGTTGGCTGGATGAACATGTTCTTAACGAAGTGAGCCTGCCAAGCAACCTCAACGATGAAACGAACTGCCATTCTTGTGTCTGCGTTAGCACCGCAGAAAGCATCTACTACGAAAAGTCTCTTGTTGCAGAGCTCTTTCTTAGCGATGTCCTTAACAACTGCCCATGTATCTTCTGTCATTGGGTGGTTGTCGTTCTTATACTCATCAGATGTCCACCATACTGTATCCTTGGAGTTAGCATCCATTACGATGTACTTATCTTTAGGGGAACGACCTGTGTAGATACCTGTCATAACGTTAACAGTATCAAGCTCTGTTACCTTACCTACTTCGTATCCCTCAAGACCTGCTTTTGTCTCTTCCTCGAAGAGGAGCTCGTAAGAAGGATTGTAGACGATCTCTGTTGTACCGGTGATGCCGTACTTGGTCAAATCAACTTTTGCCATAATCTTTCTCTCTTTTCTGTAATATTTTTCAGGGTATAAAACCATACCATCTGCTGTTTTGAGCGGAAATCCAAATTTCCACCAATAGAGTATATATAATTCTCAAAAGAAAAGCACCACCCAATCGGGCTGAAATTTGAGGTTTTTTCATAATATTTTTATTTAAAGGGTGATTTTTGCATAAATGATTTTCGTAAATTTCATTTTGAGGCTTTTTCGCGAATGCTCAGGACGATTATTGCAAGAAACACCATCAAGATTCCGCAAATCGCGATGATCCCAATCTTCTCACCCATAACAAAAAATCCGAACAACGTAGCCGCAGCAGGTTCCACGGTCGCGAGGACTGCCGCCTTGCCTGCCGTGGTCCTATTGAGGCCAAGGGTATACAAAAGAAACGGGATGACAGCCGTCACCACAGAGGTAAGGAGTACAAAGCCGAGAAGTCCCGGTTTGCTCTCTGTTTTCGCTATCTTGTCTGCAAGGTCCATCGGATTCGCCACAAGGATTGAGCCGAGGCCTGCGATAAGGAAAGTATATGTGGTCACCGTGAATGGTGAGTATTTTCGAAGAGCAAAAGTACCGAAGATGCTGTAAAGACCGTAACCAAGACCGGAGCCAAGGCCGACAAGGATACCGATGGCAGAGACCTTGCCTCCGAAGCCGGAGACCAAAACACAGCCGATGAATGCCAGGATGAGCGCGATGACTTTCTGGATCGTGATCTTTTCCTTGAGAAAGATTATCGCGAGCACCATGACCCAGATCGGGGATGTGTAAAGAAGGATCGCTGCCGTGGACATTGTCATGAGCCTTATGGCCGTGAAGTAGCAGCAGGTGAAAAAGAGGATACTCACAAGGCCGAGCGCCAGGAAAAGAGGTATGTCCTTCGGCTTGATCTTGAAGCCTTTGGGGTCCTTGATGAGAAGGATCAGCGCGAAGATGACTCCCGCTGTGGTAAGTCTCAGGCAGGCAACCTGGATGGATGTAAATCCGAGACCGTTAAGGTGGCGCACGAAGATGCCCATACTGCCCCAGAAAAGTCCTGCGATGATTATGAGGATGTCGCCCAAAAAGTTCTTCTTTTCCATTGAAGTTCCTCCCACATGAGGGATTATAGCATTTTTCCAACCTTTTTCTGCGGGCCTCCGGATTTTTCCAACCTAATTCCAACCTACCCTCCAGGTTCATTTTTCCAACCTTACTCCATGATAGTGAAGGCTTGTGGAACTTCGTCCCCGCGCGGCTGATTCCACTTTTCCAACCTTAAGACGCATTCACAAATTCTCGATTTTCTAAAATCCAACCCAGGGTTGGATTTATTCGTCAAAAATGGCGTGATCCCGGCCCCGTGAAGCAGGTGACCCCCGGGATTTTAAGTTTTTTCCAACCTAAGGCTGGCTGTTCCGGAATGCCCTGAAAATTTTTCCAACCTTAAGTTACATTCACAAAATCTCATTTTTATTTTTCCAACCTAAGGTTGGATATATCTTTTGAAATCAACACGATCAGGGCTTCAGAACCGGATTGAATTCGTAATCTGATGATTAATCCAACCTTAGGTTAAATACCGCAATCAGTCCTCTTTTGTTTTTCCAACCTTAAGTCGCTTTCTCAAATTCTAGATTTCTTTTTTACAACCTTAGGTTGGAAAAACATAAAAAGCCCCGTTTCTGCGCAAAAAAATACCGCCGGATCTTGTCCGACGGTATCAGATTTCAATTGTCCAACCGGATCTTAAGCGATGCACGCTTCTTTTCTGATGAAGTCAGGAACTTCTTCAGGGTCCATGTCCAAAGCAAGAGCGAGCTCAGCATTCATACGGGACTCTGCATCGACCAGGGTCTTCTCATCCTGCATGTTGAGGCGCTTGCCTTCAGAAGAAAGCTCAGCCTGACGTGTAAGGACTGCCTTGATGACACCCATGATCTCTTTTCTTGTTCCCTTGGTGACGATGGAATTGTAAGTGTCCTTACGGAGGTTCTTGTCGTCGATCCAGTCGATATTATTGTCAGGAAGGCTCTTGATAAGAGACAGTGCCTCCTCCTTGTCGATAACAGGACGAAGCTTGTTGACCATGACTTCGCTGTCGAGAGGTACATACATAACGGAAGCCTGCTTGGTGAATACCGGCTGGAGGACATAGTAGTCCTTTGGTGCCTCGTTGAAGAAACTCATCTTCTTAATTTCGGTGATTTTACACACTCCGTTGCCTCCATAGACAACGTTATCTCCAATGTTGAATTTCATACATTACCTCTTACGAAAAAACAAAACGCCTAGAAAGGCCCTAAATATCTATATGTTTCTTGGAATTCTCTACGCTTTGATTATATCACGGGAGAGGGTGTATGACCTGTTGGCAGATTAGCCAAAAAAAACCGCTGTGAGATGGTCCTTTCGTACTCCGGAAGCCCTTGCTGTCAAGTTTCTTTGAACGATTCAGCAATCTCTTCGACTTCTGTTCTCCTTTCGACAAAGGCTTCAACACACTTCGGATCGAAGTGTTTGCCTGCGCCATTCTGGATGAACTCAAAGGCCTCATCGTATGTCATAGGCTCTTTGTAACTTCTCTTGGATACAAGAGCATCGAAAACATCCGCTACAGCCATAACTCTTGCAGACAGAGGTATCTCTTCACCCTTAAGGCCCTGAGGGTATCCTGAACCGTCATACTTCTCATGGTGGCTCTGAGCGAGGTCTTTTGCTTCTTCAAGGTAACCTGACTCTGAAACAGTACTGATGGCACGGTTGATGATATCGTAACCTGCAGTAGTATGATTCTTCATGATCTCGAACTCTTCAGGCTCGAGTCTTCCGGGCTTATTTAAGATCGCGTCAGGAACGCTGATCTTACCGATGTCGTGCAAAGGTGCAGCCTTAGCTACATCGGAGATGTACTTCTTGGTGATGATGTCCTTGAACTCACCCTTGAACTGCAGCTGCTTCAAGATAAGCTCTGTGTAGGATGCTGTCTTCTTGATGTGATAGCCGGTGTTCTTGTCACGGCTCTCGACCATGTCTGCGAGAACGAGGATAAGACCTGTCTGGAGCTTGTCGATCTGCTTACCCTTCTTACGGCTGTCATTAAGGAACTTCATGGTATCAGAGGTGGTCTGGGTATAAGCATCATAGAGGTGCTCTATCTCATCACCCGTGGTTATTCCAAGGTTCTTAAGACGCTGGACACTCTCGTTACGCTCCTGGGTACTATTGAACGCGAAGCCTGAAGCTGCGTGTGCCATGGCATTCAAAGGATAGATGATTCCGTAATCGGCAAGCCACAAAGCTACTGCGATTACCAGGATGAAGAAGCCCAGGAACAAGGATATCTGCTGAGCAAGGTACTGGTAGAAGCCGCTTACGAGTTTATCCATGGCGATATCGACACCGAGGTATGCGGCACATGCGCCGTTACCGGCATACAAAGGCTTATAGACTGTAAGAAGCCAGCCGTAGGTGTCGTTTGTTACCCTAGGTTCGATCCTCTGACCTGCGATGAGGTCGTCTGTTACATCCATGAAGGATTCGTCGAACGGAATGACGGTTCCCGGTTCTGCGCCCGGTACGTCGCCTGAATCGAGATCGAAAACGACATGACAGCCGTCTTCCTTTATCTGATATACATATATGTATCTGATTTCCGTATAACTGTTCTTCATCCTGGACAGATACTGCTCGGTCTCTTTATATCCTTCTGCTTCCTCGCCGAGCTCAATGTACGTGTCGATCTTGTTGGCATTGATATAGCAGGCCAGGTTCTCGGTGATGGCACGGCCGAACTTGGTGTGGTCGTCAACGACGCTGCTTCTGAAGACCATGTAGCCTACGGTAACGGCTGCAATGGCGATAATGGAGATAGCAACGGTAAGAAGAAGAATGATCTTGCCTCTTAAGGAGAACTTACGGACCTTCATCTTGGTGACGTCCTTCATTTCCTGCTTGGTAAGAGGTCTTTGTCTCCAGCCGTACTTACGAAGCTGAGCGCTGAAGCTCTTTGGAAGGAGAATGACTACGAGGGCGGCAACGCCGACTGTTACGGCTTTGTCCATGAAGTCGATGATGAAGTCTGCTATGAACTGTGCTACGAACCTGTTGCTGATGTGCCAGGAGTCGTGGACTTTTCTGGCAAGGCTCGCGGTAACGCCTTCGTTGCCGAAGCCGAAGAGGTACCAGGTAAGGATCGAGCCGAGGCCGCCTCCGATGAGGGCCAGGATCGGGATGAGGATTATGATGTCACGCTTTTTGAGGCCGTGGCGGGAGAATGATGCCGCGCAGACGGCGATCATGACGTTTAAGGTTCCGTAGAAAACGGAATTGTAGTCGTTGATGCTCTTGATGAAGTTGGTAATGAGGCCGACGGCGATACCCGGAAGTGCGCCTCCGAGGAAGGCGACGATGACGGTGCCGACCGAGTCGAGATACAAAGGAAGTCCGAGCTTGTTCATAAGCCAGGACAGGAAAACGTTGATGCCTATGCCTGCGGCACAAAGTATCAACAGTTTGATTATGACGTTCTTAGCAACGCTGTGTCTGTTACTTGCTTCACTCATTTGCCCAACCCCACACGAAAAGAAGTCTCTCAAATCGTTGCTTCCTTTTCTGAATTATATCATTTTCTGGACATTTTCATAATTTTTTGAGAAGGCTTTTTTCAGTCTTTTCGAAAAAGTCTGTTTTCGTGTGGAAAATGCACAGAAAACGGTGACTGCAGGGCGGGATTTCCGTCCGCTGTTTTCGAGAAGCAAGAGTATAATCTTGGGTATGACGAAGATACTGTTTTTTGATATTGACGGAACACTTTTCACGAATGACTTTAAGCTGCCTGCGACCGTGAGGCCGGCGCTTCTGATGGCGCGCGAGCACGGATGTAAGATCTACATCAATACGGGCAGGACCCTGTGCAATATTGATAAGAAACTTCAGGAGCTGCCGCTGGACGGCATAAGCATGGGCTGCGGCTGCAGGGTCATCGCGGAGGGGAAGACGCTGATCTCCACCGAGAGGAGCCACGAGGAGTCCATGAAGATCGTGGACGTGTACAGGAGAAATAAGATCACCACGGTGTACGAGAGTGACACGGGGATGTTTTTCGATGACGAAAATACTGATGACGACATGATCCCGGTATGGCGCGAGTACACGGACAAGAGGGGTCTTACCAGGTTCGTGGATGACAGGGATTTTAGGGCGGTCAAGATGTTCAGCAAGATCATTGACGAGGCTGACGTGGATAGATTGATCGACGATCTGAAGAGCGAAGGGTTCCCGTTCTACCCGATCAGGAGGAGCAAGTACGGTTACGAGATCGTGCCGGAAGGTTACACCAAGGCGACGGGTATCGATATGGTTAGGGATTATTACGGCGTGGGGCTCGAGGACTGCTATGTCTTCGGCGACAGCGAGAACGACCTGTCGATGTTAATGCACGTGCCTAACAGCGTTGCCATGGGGCAGTCGCCGGAAGAGGTCAAGAAGTGCTGCAGCTATGTGACCGATACACCGGAAAATGACGGCATCGAGAAAGCGCTGATGGGATTAGGCCTGATCCCCCGTAAATGAGATAGCTTCGTTGACGGCTTCGTGCCAGTGAACGAGATACTGATGATGAGTTCCGCCTTCTATGAGGTGGAATTTTTTTGCCTTGAAAACATCCGCCAGATACTTGCCACTCTCAGGGGTGGTCGAGTTGTCGTCGGTGCCGTTCCAGACGAAGGTCGGAACGTCGATATTAACGTCCTCGCGCTTGGCATACATGCTGATGGCGTCGGTGAAGGCACCCTTGCCGCTGTTGGCGCCGGAACCTCTTATGACGGATGTGTACATGTCGAAATTATCGCGCATGAAAACTTGCTCATCAGGCGCCATCTTCTCGATGTGGGTCCTGGCGATCTGGTCAGCCTGTTCGCGGGATGCTTTGGCCGTGGTATAGAAGTACATCATGGTTATGGGCTTCATGTAAAGGGTCAGGAAGCGGCGTCTTTTCATGCTCTTGCTGACCAGGTGATCGAACTTCGAGGAGTTCATCGGCGGGAGGCTGCTCATCAGCGTCAGGGTCTTCGTAATGTCCTTGTTGAGCATGGCGTAGACCTGGGCGTAGTAACCGCCTGCGCTGTGGCCCATGACGTGGACGTATCTTACGCCGTGGGACTTAAGGCATTCGTTGATGCGGGCAAAAAGTTCCTCCATGGTGTAGCTGCCGATAAAATCGGAGCGGCCGATGCCGGGCCTATCGAAAGAGATGACGCAGATGTCGCGGCCGGCGTCCTTCGGAAGGTAGCCCGCGCCGCCCCAGAAACCGTGGAAGAACAGGACAACGGTATCGGACCATTCGCCGTATCTTAAGTAGGCAAGTTTCTTGCCGTTGGTCTCGTAAAATTCTTCGTGGATTTCGTTCATCTTAGCCTCATTCTCGGTTTGTTCTTTTTCGAATATACTAGTATTATATGTATTTGAAAAAACGAGGCAATTATTTTCGAGGAGAACGATGAGGACTGATAGGTTTAACTTCCTGATAGCAGCGATGACGGGCACTTTGTCCGCCGCTGTTTTTTGGTTCCTGACGTTCAAGTTCGAGGACTCAAAGATCGGCATCAACACCCTGGGCAACATCAAGGCATACCTGATCCTCGCGGCTTTGTGGCTGGGCGTGTTCTATCTCGTTTCTGTCCTTCTCGAAAAATATCTCAAGCGCGACATCCCGAAGCCCCTTAAGATCGCCATATCCGCGGCAGGGTTCGCGGGGCTGATGTTCATCATCTATGAGCTTTACGACGTGATGGGCTACCATGCTCTAAAACATATCGCGGTCATGGTGCCGTTTGCCGCTGGGATCGTGGCACTCAATTCCTTTATCAAGGGCGACAGGCTTCATAAGGCTAAGACCATCTTCCTGTGGGTAGAGACGGGCGCCCTCGCGTTCATCTGGTATCTTACGAGCGCGACGGTCAACACGTTCTCGCACTACTCCTTCGGCAGATCTTATAACGTCTATCATTCGTCGGCTTATATCGACACTATCCTCAATACTTACTACGGCGTGCCGTTTACCGGCATTGAGTCGGAACTTTACGGACACTATTCGCTGATACTTACGCCGATCCTTAAAGTGGTCGGCATGAACACAAAGACCATCGGAATCATCCTGGGACTTCTCACGGCTATAGCTTTCGCGCTACTTTGCGCATGCGTCATCATGACGGTCAAGTCCTTCGCGGTGAAGGTCTTCGGCATCGGCGGATTCGGTATCTTCGGCGTCACCGCCTACAGCATCTACTGGCAGTCATTCCCACACAGGATGATCTTCCCGAGCATCGCGATCTTCATCCTTACCTTGTGCGCATATAAGAAATGGTTCTCGAAGAAGATCTTCTTCATCGGCCTGATCCTCCCTGCTCTCGCCCTCATCTGGAATACGGAAAGCGGCGCGGTCGTCGCTGTCGTTTGGGCGCTCTACGGCGCGGAGGCTTTCGGTGCCACCACCAAGCTCAATAAGCTTCTGTGCTTTGTAATCTCTCTTCCGATCAGCATTCTAGCCTCGCTTCTCGCGGCTCTCGCAGTCCTTAATATCTACAACATTAGCGCAGGCGGAGAGAAGATGGGCCCTAAGGAACTTATCGGTTTCCAAGGGAAGGGATTCGTCGACGATATCGCCAAGGACCTGGAGTCCGGCAACGCCCTCTACGTCCACATCTTCGTGATGCTCTTTATCTGCGCGGTCTGGGCAGTCTACTGCCTCTACGTTAAGCGCGAGGATAACCCTAAGGCCATGTTCGCTCTGGCGCTCGCTGCCACGGGCCTTGGCATGGGAACTTACTACGTCAACAACCCGTCCGGCGGATCGGGAATCTTGAGCATGTACTTCATGCTCGCCGCTACGATAATCCTGTCGGGCGCCAAGGTCTCAAAGGACCCTTACGACATCTCGAAAACATTGGTCGGTATATACGCGGCACTGGCACTCTTTTATGCCGGCCTTCAGGGCAGAACGCTCCTGCCGCAGGTCAATTCCCACAGAAACGCGGGCGCTTATAATTATCAGAAGTTCAAGGATTTTACTGAAGATCTCGACTCCCGCATCGCCCCTGACACTGTAGGCGGCGGCTTCGGTACAACGGCCGTATTCATGGAGCTCGGAAGAGACCGCATGGGAAGAGATTTCCACTTCAATATGGAAGAACTTAATAACCCGAAGCACTTCATCAAATTCTGCGACGGCGAAGACGAATTTGAAGGCTACGAAGTCATCGACAAGATCTTCTATGAAGACGTCGCTTTCAATTATTACGAGAGAATAGATTAAGGTCTTACCACGTCGATGGAAGATACCAGTACCTGATCGGAATCGCCGAGATTGACCAGTTCGCCCTCTTCAAGCGAGAGATCGATGGTCTTTGTTCCGCCTCCGATAACCATGTAGGTAACCTTGAAATCACCACCGTAAGTCGTGAAGAAATATACCGGCTCGGAAGTTGTCCAGCCGATCCTGTCGGCCCTGTAGTCAGTGCCTGTGGTAACGATTCCCACCTTGGAGTCGAGATCGTATCTGTAGCACCAGATATCGTCAGTCTGAGTCGTGTAGTTAAGAAGATCCTCTTCGGTGTTGATGATCTCCATGTCATAGCCCATGAGCTTTTCAGCGAGGCTCTCGTCAGTCTCGATCTTGAAGTGTACACCGATGAGGTTCGGTGAGTAGATTACCGCAGGCTGCTGCTCTTTAAGGTAATCATCTTCTATCAGCGCGAAAAAGTTCTGTGCCTTAAGTGACTGCTCCGTACCCGTTACGTAGTCGGTATTTCGGTATGCGGAGTTGATGCCGAAAGTGATATAAGTTCCGATATATGCGCAGAAGAAAACGCATACGAGGAATAAGCCGCGGAACAGCTTTGATCTGTAGGATGCGTAATATGTAAGAGCCACGAAAGCAGCCGTAAGAAGGACTGCCCAGCCGAAGTAGCAGATGGTGGTCGGAACGTAGCCTCGAACGTGGCTTACGTTGACCCACTCCTGATAGCTCGGGATCATGGCGTGCGGGATAGCGAATGTCATCGCCAAAAAGCCGCCCATCAGGAAGAAAACGAGCATCTTTTGAAGCGCACCCTTGCGGTCTTTGGCGTTAAGTTTTCGATAATAGACCATGAGGCCGAATCCTATAGCGGCGAACGCCAGGGAACTCATAAGAGAAGTGATGATCGCTCTCGGATCCATTGCCATGAACATCTCTTTAAGTGATGTGATGACCTTGATGCCCATCAGTGGGAACATTCCGACGCTGAATACGATATACGTCAGAAGGAACGGCTTAAACTCGGTCATGGCCATGCTCGATACAGGTGTCTCGACGACAGGATGAGACCTTAAGTACACGATGATGCCGAGGTAGATGACCGCTGTTATGAAGTGCGGCAGGATCGTTAAGACGAACTTCTTGAGGCCGTCTAAGCTGAAGAGCTTAAGGCCGGATCTTTTTACGTAAACGACTGTCAGGATCGCGTAAAGGAGCGATGACATGATGAAGGACTCATAGACCTGCATTGACTCGTAGTAGAGGAAAACGCTAATGATGAGTCTTATGATGTTGAGCTTTTTCTTATCGGCTCTCTTCTCCAGGTATTCGTTGTAGAGATAAAGTCCCAGGATCATGATGAAAAGGCCGTACATGAAGTCCAGCGGATAAGTCGTAATAAGGCTGTGCCAGATGTCGATCTGGAGGAAGCTTAAGAACAAGACTGCAAAGAGCGCGCCGTGGAGCTTGCCGATTTTCTTGCCGAGGATGTAGCTGATAAGGCCGATGTTGGCGAAGATCGGAAGATACTGCATGAGCCAGATCGCAAGGAAGTTTCCTTTGCCGTTAACGAGATAACGGAACATGACGACCAGCGGGAAGATGAAGCCCACGCGGCCACGCGCGAGACCGTATTCAAAGGCGCGCTTGTAACCGATGGTAACGCCGTTTAAGCGGGCATCCACGAAGTCGAAGATGGAGTCGTGGCAGGCTAGGACCGTGTCACGGACGAACCAGATCATGGACGCAAGGAGCGTAACGATGGCAACGCCGAGGAAGACGCTGAGCGCCAGAGATTGTTTTCGAGAAAGAGAATAGGAAGACATAGGCTTGCCGTTAAGGAGCTTCTTGTCCTCGCGGCCTAAGGCCAGCATATTCTCTGCAAAATAGTAGACGATCATACCGAGGTACAAAAGACCGTCGATCAGGACCGCAATGTTGACGTAGTTATACTCCAGCGGCACCTCAACGCCCACGCCCTCTGTGTTCGGCAGGTACATGTAGGCTTTCGGGACCAGAAGGAGCGCGGAGATGATGACGTAAACGTAGTCACTTTTCTTCATCTTGTCACGGTTCATGAGCATGATGAAGATCGGCGCGAACAGGTACGCGGTATTATACAGGTATGAGTTCGGCGTGAGCCACACCATGATGGCGGTGATCACGAGAAGCTTCTTCCAGTTGGTCTTCTCCTTTTTGAGGAACGGCAGCGCCATGAACGTGATGAGCACTCCCATGAGAAGCCATACGGCTTTGGTGATCCTCGGGTTGACCAAAAATCCGAAGCATCGTCCGACAAAGCCCACGAGAGCCGTGACACCGACCGAATAATAGATCGAATAAAGTCCTGAGCCGCCGCCGAATCCGAGAACTCCCAGGAGGAATTCCTTAACGTTCTCGATGTAGCCGCCCTTCAGGAAGAAGATCGGCACGAGGGTTACAACTGCGCCCGTGGCAAGAGCCCAGGTAAGTTTCTTGAACTTCTTCTCCACCACGTAGAGAAGGAGGATATAGATCGGGTAGACCTTGGTCGCTGCGCATAAAGCTACAAATACTGCGCCCAGGACACTGTCAGGCCTTTCTTCCTCGAAAACAGCCCACAGCATGAAAAGTATGATGGTAACCGCCAGGTAGTTGCCGCGGTCAAACAGGAAGATCGAAGGAGTTGATATCAAAAGCGCAAAGCCGATGAGGCCTGCCAGGACATAACGCTTCATGCGTTCTCCCAGTGACTTATTGTTCTCGCCTTTGTTCTGAAGATATGCGTGGATCATGACGACCACGAGGAAGCCGACAACACAAAGACCGAAGAACAGGAGAAGTGAATCCTGAACCTTCTGATCTTCGACTGCAAATCTCATCGTGAAGATATCGTAGCCCGAATAGTCGGCCATCTGCGAGAAGATATACGCGAATATAAGGATTATCGGCGGATAGTTGCTGAGCTTTGTCCTGTATGGATCCAGGTCGCAGATAGCATTGTTGATGGTCGTAAAATCCTTGAAGATGTCATGCCTGAAGAACCTGAAATCACCTGTCGGATACTCGGCCCCCTTAGACTGCATCACTATGGAAAATATCATGAAAGCGGCGTATAAGCCGATAAACAGCCCAAAGAAGAGCAGAATCTTTTTCCTGTTTTCCTTTTGCTGATCCATCATATTCTCCCAAAATAATAAATAATAAGCCTTGTGATAATAATACAAAAACCGTCGGATATCAATTGAAAAGCGCCCTTGTAACAGTAGTTTATCCTAATTGCCACAATCCTGCCCCTAAAGTCACCCGTAAGAAAATTTGACTATGCTCAACCGAATATGTAATAATAAGTCCAATTCGTAAAAAATGTCTTATTTTGTCACAATTATCTGTCAAAAAGATGGCATTTTCGGGTCACATTGCTGTTATATCCTTTTTGGATATCACTGATATGCGGGGGGAGTTCAATACGCCCATTGAGCTCCCTTTTATTATGCCCGAAAACAATCCTCAATATCATTTACTATTCGTTACGAATAACATATAATAATTGTACGAGGTGATACGAATGGAATCCAGAAAAGCAAAGATATCTTCCTGCGCCGCAGGCGGCACTGCAAGCAAAGGCAGCAAAACATATAAGTTAACGATCCCTTCAGCTTGGATAAGTAAGTTAGGTCTCGATAAAGATTCACGCGATGTTATACTTGCTTTCGACGGCAATTCGATAATCGTGACTCCAATCCAGACTCCTAAGCAATTCGTCCAAAGCCGCTTATCTGCAGGTCACAACGTTGTCTCCATAAAATACTTCGATAACAAAAAACTGTGTTCACGCATCTACGCAGACAAAACTTCAAAGGAATTGATAGTACAGAACTATACGGATCTTTTCACTAAAACTGCTTTCGGAAAAAAAGAGAATCCCTCATGGTCAGATCTGGAGTTCTTTATCGAAGACAGATGTATCCCACGACAAAGAGCCGGTCTTCGCTACTACCTTGAAGCATTAGGCCTGTCCGAATATGATCCGTGGTCGATAATCTCGAAAACAAAAGGAAAAATGGCAGAAGATATGCAATGGATGGAGGTCGAAGAACTATAATGACTTCATTCCTTTCAAACAACAAGATCGCTGAGACGTCTTCAAAAGGAAATCAGGAAAAGTGGATATCCAAAGACCGCTGGTATAAGCTGGATCAATTTGGTTATGAAGGCTTAAGCGAAGTGGCTGTCTCCTCCCTCTTGGAATTCAGTACCATTGAACTGGATACTCCATTCACTTTTGTGAGATACCGATCTGAAAAGATGAATGTTCATGGTATTGAAAGAGCAGGATGTTCCAGCAGGAACTTTCTCAAAAAAGGACAGGCTATAATCACCCTGTCTCATCTTTTCAGAAATGCCGGAATGCCTCTATCTGAGACTTTGAAAAACATTCCGAGCGACAAACAGAGGATCAAATTTGTAGCTGAGAAAACAGCGGAACTGACGGGATTACCCTTGTTTCCTCAGTATCTGACTTTGCTCTTTGAAATCGATGCTCTTTTTCTTAATGATGACAGACACTTCAATAACATAGCTGTTCTGGAAGAAAACGGTCGATTTGATTATTGCCCTATATTTGATAATGGAGCCTCACTTCTATCCAATACGATGGATAATCCGATGGATATTGATCCGCGTGCTTTGATCAAAAATATCAAAGCTCGTCCCTTTGTCACCACATTTAACCGTCAAGTAATAAGTGCGACATCTCTATACGGAAAACAATTGAGTATCAAGAAGTTTTCAGAAAATGAGTTAAGAGATATCCTGTCCGCTCCCCTTTCTTTCTACGCTTCGAGAGACAGATCCTTTATTGCTGATCGAGTAGTGAAAACTATCCTTACAAGGCAAAGAGCAAATTCGTAATCTCCCTGAAATTGACATTCTTTTAAAACAAAAGGTAAAATTTATCCATGAGCGAGAGGATTAGATCCATCAGATGCAACGTTCAGTGCATGAACTTCTTGGACGGCGTTTTCTACGCCCTTTATTTTATTGCGTTCAATTACCTCTTTCTCACCACCACATTGTTCTACGATTACACCTTCTTCGCCTACAGAGGTATGCTCGAACGCGGAATGAACATTGTTACATTCTTCCTCATCGGCCTTTCCGTCATGAGCATCGTGGTCCTTTTCGACTCCATAAAGGAACGCATCCTGCCTGCACTTTTATTTGCCGCCGCCATCGCATACACCATAGCCAGAGGCGGCACCTACAACAACGACATCCTGGTATTTTTCCTCCTTGTCATCAGCTCGAAAAAGAAATCTTTCAAGCTCATCGGCTACATCTCACTTCTTTGCGGATCCCTCTGGATCATCGCATCTCTCATCGCGTCACTTACAGGTTTCATACCTGACGTCATAAGCTACAACGGCGGTCACGGCTTCGGCATCATCTGCAACACCGACCTCATGTGTCACCTGTTTATGCTGACGATGCTCATCTTCATCATCAGAAAAGGCCGTCCGGGCCTTCCTTCCCTCGCCTTAAGCGCCGTGATCCTTCTTTGGGCCGGCCTCGCGATCCAGGCTGACATCGGATTTTTCTGCTACGCAGTCCTCCTCGTTGTAACCATCGCCTATAAGCTCACCTTCCCTATGGGATCAAAGCTTCGTAACAAGTTCATCATGAAACCTATAGCAGTTCTCATGATCTTCTCATTCGTGATCCTGGCAGTAACTACACTTCTTCTCACATACTACTGCCCGGAGAGTACTCTCAAGAACCTATCTGAATCCCACGATATCTTTAAGCTCATCGCGATCCGTATCTCCTGCGGCCAGACCGCTTTCGAGAACTACAAGATCCTGCCGCTCGGCCAGAAAGTCCATGAATTCGGAACGCTCAATGACATCAAGAAGAGCATCTTCGCCAAGGATTATTTCTTCCTTGATGTATCCTACACGAAGATCTTATTCCACAACGGCTACGTCATGCTCGGCGGAGTCCTCACGCTCTTCACCGCCCTTCAGATCCGCCTTCTAAAACACAAGCAGTTCTACGCCATGTTCATCATGACGATGTTCGCCATCATCTGCGCCATCGAGCACAGCATGATCGAACCTGCCTACTGCGTCTTCGCCTACCTCATGTTCGCCGAGATCGACTTTGACAGACCTCTTGTATCTGCGTATATTGAAGAATAGGTTTTGTGTTAGAAAGAGAGTAGGAGTTGATGGGAGTTTCCGATAGTAAAGGTATTACTGCAAACTCGCGCAGTTCGTATATTGATGTTGCACGCGGTATTTGCATGATCTGCATTGTTTTAGGTCACCAAGGCAATCCTTTTATCAATCGGTTTGTCTTCACCTTTCATCTTCCTGTATTCTTCATTATTACAGGTTATTTCTTTAACCCTAAAACATCGTTCAAGGATCTTGTCATTAAGAGATCCCGTGGTCTTATCATCCCTTATTTCTTCGCTTGCGCTTGTATTCTGGCCTCCTATTACTCTATCAGCACATTTATTCTACATTCCGATCACACCAGCGTAATTCTTTGGATGAAGAGGATCGTAAAATCCGTTTTTTGGGGAGCGGGCGATTCCTGGGAAAAGCCTTTTGAGATTCCGGGAATAGGTGCTATCTGGTTTTTGTGGGCTACTTTCTGGGCTTGTTTGATCTTCTATTTCTTGCTCAAACTCTCTCCTGTAAAGCGTGCACTAATAATTTGTGGTCTTTTTATCTTTGCTCGTTGGAGCGTAAACAATATAGGTTTTGCCCCATTAAGTATCCAACCTGCTCTCTCAGCTCTTCTTTTTATCTATGTAGGTTATCTGTGGAGACAGAATGAACCGGAGATCAAAAAAACACCGGTTTCTGTCAGAGCATTGGCCGGTGTCTTTGCATCATTATTGTGGATACAGTTTATATATGAATTTAAGTCATTTTGGTTAGTACATAGTGATTATGGTCGGGGATTTATGGATGTTATCTCGAGCATCGCTGCTTCTTTCCTGGTGTTGGCTATATCCTATGTAGCAGATAAAAAATTGGGACGCCTGCTGGCTCCGATAAGGATGCTCGGACGCTACAGCATCATCGCTTTGTGTGCTCATATTATAGAGATGAACTCATTTCCGTGGGGAAATATTACGAACGCAATCTTAGGAGAAAACTCTCCTTATGTTAAGACACTGTATCTTAAGATACTTTTAAAGTTATGTTGGATTTTTCTTATTACATTTATTCTTTCCAGATTCAATATCACAAGAAAGATCTTTAATCTGAAAGGAAGAAAAAATGGATAACAAAACGAAGGTCAGGAATTGGGATATAGCAAAAGGAATAGCCATCCTCTCCCTTTTAATGGGAAATATCGATGGTATTCCTCCGTTGATGAAAGCGATCATTTTTTCGTTCAGTATTCCGTTGTTATTTGCCGCAAGTGATTACTGTAGAGAAAAGTATGATATCAAAGATACGCTGATCAGATCATCCAAGGGCCTTCTTGCTCCGTATTTGGCAGTCTGTCTTATCTCAGCTTGTATTGCTGCTTATCGTAACGGTGATATAGAAACTAATATCTTTGTCTTAAGGGACAAGCTTTACGATATGTTTGCAGGTATGAGCGAGATTAAAGGAGTCTTCGAGAATCTTAATACCGTATGGCTTGCATGGATAATAATCTGCTTGTTCTTGGCACGCCTCATATATGTCCTTGTTATGCAACTGACTAAGAAGCTTCCTTGGTTTGTTTCGTTAATAGTCATCATAGTACTATCAGCAACCGGAATTATTATCAGCAACAAGATCGGTTTCCTTCCGTGGAGTGCAGATATTGCCCTGTTCTCGACCATATTCATGTGGGCATGTGACAACTCAAAACATGTGATCGATTTTTCCAAACGTTTCAAGTTTTCGTTGCTTATCGCTTCCTTGATAGTCATTACTTTTATTCCGGTTTGGATCTATTTGGTATGCAAAGATCATTGGAGCGATCTTGCATCAAGAAACTACGCTAGGGATCCTTTATGCGTGATTACGGCTCTTCTCGGAATATTCGTTGTTTTAATATTATCTATGGCTTTAGATAAGTTGAAATACATCGGTTCCGCTATTTCCTGGTTTGGAAAGAATTCACTCATCATCCTTATCATTCATTGCCTTGAATCACGCTTTTTCAACTGGGAAAAATACATATATCCACATATGCCTTGTTTCATAAGCGGAATGTGGTATCGGGAAATGATCGTAAAAGTTTTCTTTATTCTTCTTGTCTCTGCAGCCGTTGCAGGAATCAAAAGACTCTGCGATATGAATGAATATGACAATAAATAGAGAAACGGACAGATCTTTGCGTATTTGTTTGTTGTTTTTTCTGTTGTACTAATATGCTGATTAAACTATACTAGGACACGATATGAACAAGGAGCTACTATAATGAATCCGTCAGAAACGAACTCGAAAAAATTGTCGGCAATAATCTTTGCCGTAATACCTTTATCGGTCATACTATGGATTACAATCCGCTTAACCATCCAGGATCAGGCAATCTACCTTATCCTGTTTTCGTTGTTCTATGTTTTGATTCCGGGCTTCATAAGTTTAAAAGCGCTGGACAAAGATATAATTGAGCGGTTCGGAAAATTTACTTCCGTCATTGCTTTCTTCTTTGGTTTTTTCCTTTTAGTAGTTCAGTATTACCTTCTCAATGCCATCGGATGCCTGTCATTTATCAGGTTTACTCCTATTCTCCTGATACTACTCATTATTGTTATATTCCGAAAAAGAATTGCGTTCTCAATAAAGAAATTCGATGTTGTGGAAAAACTCTCAGAAGAGACTCCGTTTTTCATTCTGACAGCAATATTGATGGTTGCTACATATCACTATTTCTTCCATATGCTACCAACCAAAACAAGCGACATTTTTATCGATTTTCTCTACCATATGGGCAATATCAATATCCTGACCAGAGGAGGTTCTCTGGAGGATACGCGTGTCCTTGGAATGACATTCAAATACCACTACTTTGCAGATCTTTACTATGCAATACTCCGCCGTGTTTTTCCGGCTGATATATGGAGATGTGTCGCAAGATATCCTATCCTTTACATAGCTCCTCTGATAAGCAGAAGTACTTATGCTTTAATCAGTTCGAAAACAAAGAACAAAGTGCTGTGTGTGTTCATCCCTACATTGATGGCACTTTTTTCTTCGATCTCTCCTACATCTACTCTTATGGTCTGCAATTTGCTGACCAGTGTTAACGGTGTCGGATTTGCGCTGCCTATCGCAATCGTCATTGTCGAGGTATTGGTCAAGAGTGCGGAAAAGAAATCAATGAAACTTACCGACCTTGTCATCCTCTTTGCTTTAACACTTGTTTTGACAGGTTCCAAAGGACCATTTACTTTGGCTGTTATCGGAGCATTTGTCATATTCATTATCTACATGACAATAGATCAAAGAAAACTATCTCTTATGCAGATAGCTGCTTTTATAACGATCGTGGTTTCCTTTGCCATCATATGGTTTACGCTGCTCAATGTGGCTGTAAATGATTCCAATATCCAGGGCGAGTCCACTGGCATCCTCAAATACATCAAGCTTGAGATCCCGATGCCAAATACAGATTTAACAAGAGATCATGCACCGGATTCCAAACATGCTATGCTGTTCTTCCCTATTAACATCTTGTATTCCTTCGGAGGAGCAGCTTTCCCTCTGATGCTTCTCGTTCCAAATCTGATACTCGCACTCTTCTGTCATCGCGAAAAAAAGAAAGATTATCGCTTGGTATTCTGTGCGATCTGCGGTTGTATGGGAATCGGAGGAGACTATTTCCTTAATCTTGGTCGAAACAGAACCTATTTCCTTATGTTTGCAATTCCGTTTGTATATTTTTCTGCTATCGGATGTTTTGAGATGCTGTATCAGAATCGTAAGAAGGTCGTTCTTGTTCTTACAACATTATTTCTCATGTTAAACGGTTACTATATGACTCAGGCAATCATAGAAAACTCTCTTTATCAGTTCTATCCTTGGAAAATCGGTTCAATATCAGAAAACGAACTCGAAGCTATCAACTGGATAAAAGAGAATACTGATGAGGATGCTCTTTTTGCGATCAACGGTTCATACATCAACGGAAAGGCATACTACTATTCCGCATTTACCGAGAGAAGGTACTATCTTGAATCCTACAGTTATTCAATGAATAGCGGTAAGACACATGACGATCTGGAAGATCAGATCAAGAAGAACGATGCTCTGTATAATGACAGTTCTTCACGAGAAATAGCTGATGAACTCAACATCGACTATATCGTTTATTACGACGCCGAGAAAGTTTCAGCTATTCTGGAAAATAACTACACCCTGTGCTACTCTAACGATGAAATCAGGATATACTCTACAGAACATAACAAGGACTAATACAATGAGTACCAAAACACCTATTCTTTACATAGTCATTCCATGCTATAACGAGCAGGAAGTTTTACCGATAACTGCCCCGTTATTTCTTAATGAACTAGATCTTCTCATTTCCGAGAACCTGATATCAGAAGACAGTAGAGTGCTTTTCGTAAACGATGGAAGTAAAGATACAACTTGGGATCTTATCAAGGGGCTCTCTTCCGAAAACCAAAGATATCAGGGAGTATGTTTAAGCCGTAACAGAGGACATCAGAATGCACTTCTCGCAGGACTTATGGAAGCCAAGGAAAAGTGTGATATAACGATCTCCATCGACTGCGACGGTCAGGATGATATATCCGCTATGAAAGACATGGTCAAGGAGTATCACAATGGTTGTGAGATCGTATATGGCGTAAGAGATAACCGTGATACTGATACATTTTTCAAGAGATTTACGGCACAGTCCTTTTATCGTCTTCTCTCATTTATGGGTGCAGAAGTAGTTTATAATCACGCTGACTACAGACTAGTTTCTTCCAGAGTGCTTAAAGAATTTGCCAATTTCAAGGAAGTAAATATCTTCCTTAGAGGAATGGTTCCTTTGGTCGGCTTCAAGAGCACATCCGTTTTTTATAAGAGAGAAAACCGCATCGCGGGATCTTCCCATTATCCACTTTCTAAGATGCTTTCATTAGCCTTTGACGGTATCACCAGTTTATCTGTTAAGCCAATCAGAATGATAACAGGACTTGGCGGTATCGTAGCCTTCTTCAGTTTCTTGATGATCATCTATACTTTTGTTGGATATTTCACTGGAAATACTGTTCAGGGATGGGCTAGTACCTGCTCGGTAATATGTTTCTTCAGCGGCGTTCAGCTTTTGTGTTTGGGAATAATCGGTGAATACATCGGAAAGATCTATCTCGAAACCAAAGCAAGACCAAGATATATCATCAGTGAGAAAACCGACGAGGAAAAGGAATCCTGATTACGCCTTTATCCTCGGACACTTTTTGTAACTACCATTCTCATCTGGTAATTTTTTTAACGAGCTTGTGATAGAAGAATGCAATTACTATTGCAACAGCCATTCCTGCTAATCCGATCACAGTTTGAAATACTAAACTGTCCTTTGGTGAAAAATGCATAGCTGAAGCAAATACCAGGATATGGATCAGATAATACTCATAAGATATTTTAGATAACCATTCTGCGCATTTCTTAATGAAAGGAATGCACATAAAAAGCAGTGCCAAACTCGTATAACCTATAAGACCCGGAATGTCATTAAATATCTTCAAGGTTTCCGACTTTAAAGCCATAACAGCCTGTAACCCGATTCCCAGAAGTGATGCAACGATCAAGACCAAAATGTTGATCTTGAATTTCTTACCGTTATACAGGCATTCAGCCAGTACCATTCCTAATGCAATTCCCAGATGTACTGTAGAAAAGAACTGCTCCACACACGTATTTCAGTCACGCCGTAGATATAGCAAAATACCCACCAACAAATGCTTATCAACAAGCATATCAAGGCAAAGATCTCTTTCCTTTTCAGTTTGCTTTTCAATAAGCATAACGGAATAAAAACGATATAGAACTGTATGATCGTCGACACAAACCAAAAATGAATTCCGAAACTAGATTCATATTTGGGAATAAACATCTTATAAAGAAAGACGTGGCTTAACAAAGCAGCTATCCTGTCGTCACCGCTATACATCCATGGAACGAAAAATGATACAAGTACAACGATTAGATAAGGGATGTATATTTTCACGAATCTCTTTTTTAAGAACTGCGTAAATGTCGTCTTTTTCCTTAGATAACTTAAGTACAACCCCAATCCGGAACACAAAAAGAAAACATGTACTCCCGTACCGCCAATAGCAGATAATTTGTTCAGTATTGAAGGAACATTTGACATCATTTGAATCAAATGCATCAGAGCGATCGTAAAGATGGAAAATCCTTTTAGATAATCAACAGCATCAACTTTTCCATTATCTGATAAAGCTATATCTACGCTTTTCATTTTCATCCTCACATCAAAGATCAGGCTTTCTTTCTCTTAAGCTTTCCGAAAACAGTACTTGTTATCTCACGTACCATATCATCCTTAAGTATCATCATAACGATGTAATACGCCAGGAAATAACATGCTGCACTTATAGCGATCATGGACAGGTAATTAGCCGCGGAACACAGTGATTCTTTTGGTAACTTTCCATCAAAGAAATTAAAGTTCACAAACTTCATCCATATTCCGCATGGAACGGCAACTGCGATCGCTACTAAAATTTTCCAATAACTGATGTGCTTAAACAGATCGTAGATGTTGCACTTATCCTTTATCTTATGCAAGAGGATAAACTGCACTAAGAGTACTACAAACTCAGCCACTACCGTTCCTATCGCCGCACCTGTCGCCTTGAGAGACGGGATCAGGATCGCGTTAAGGATAAGATCTGTGATCGCACCTGCGATCTCGGAATACAAAACATATTTCTCCTTGCCGATAGGCACGAATATCTGAATTCCGATCAAGTTTGTGATACCGATAAAAAGAAGTGTCGGCATGATGACTCGCATTGCCATGATGGCAGGTCTGAATTCAGGTCCCGACATAAAAAGAATGCTCTCATCAGCAAACAACATGAAATAGACCATGAGAGGGGTAGCAACTACAAATACAAACTTAAGTGCCTTTTGCGTGACTCTCTTAAAATCTTCCATGAGATTCTGCTCGATATAATGAGATACTCTCGGAAGCACAACTGCTCCAAGAGAAGTAACGACACCGACGAGAACTGTCTTGATCTTTACGGCAGAACCGTACTGTCCGGCATCTGTCTTCGTAGCTATAAAACCGAGCATGGCCGTATCAAGGTGCAAATAGATCGTGGTAGCACATGACATGGCAAAGAATATGATCGCCGGTTTAATGTGTCTTTTAAAGTTGTAATTATGCTGTCTCTTGTAGGAGATTATCTTCCTGGAATGGATAAGATTCATGATATTTGAAGCAGAAGTAGCAAATATCGTGATGCCTCCGAAGATTATATAGTCTTCCTTATTGTGGATGAGAAGGAAGATGGCTATCAGGGCTATAAATTTGAATATGAGCGATCTGATCGTAATGTACTTATATTGCTCTAGCCCCTTATACAGGTACTCCAGTCCCAAAGAGTTGAGCCAGATGGTGATTCCGACGATAAAGAACAGTAACTTATCATCACTGAACTGAGGGACCAGAAATACAGCCGGTATGAACACAAGCGTGGTAAGAAGGCTCATTATCACATTTATGATCAACAGCTCATGAACTGCTTTATTAAGCTCTTCCTGATCGTTTCTGACCTGAGCTACGATACGGATTCCGTAATAAGGAATTCCGAGGAGAGCAAATAGTGAGAAGTAGCTGACTATGGAAACCGCAAATTCTACTCTTCCGGTTCCGGTCGGACCAAGATATCTGTTAACATACGGATTCGAAATAATAGGAAACAAAATGGTTGCCACTGTTAGGATGGCATTCATCACGAAGTTCTTTTTCAAAGATTTGGTCTTTCCCATGAGTCTCCTCAGATATCAGTATATATGCAGTATAAATCTCAACAGATTATATCATATTGGCAAAAATGCGGTTCTTGTCACTATGACGATTTGCCACATTCGTATGTGGAAACCATATTATAAATAGTGTAGAATGAACGCATGATTCTAGGAGATAATGTTAAAAACGTCAAGACAGCTCTGAGCAAGCCACTGGCTGTGATTTTTTATGCCCTTTTTGCATATTTTTTCAACTATCACTTCATGGTATCGACCATGTTGTTCAGAACTCATTTGAATATATATAACCCGACTTTCGTCAAGATATATGACTTCTTGTTCTACGTTCTTGTAGGGTTGGCTGTAGCAAGCGTACTCGTTTTTTACGAGGGGATCAGAGACAGGATCTATCCTATCGTGGTAATAGCAGTAGTACTGTTATTCAACCGCGGACGTGAAATAACCACACTCAAGGCTATTTCTGCCTTCTTCCTTCTCGTGATAGCTGCTAAGAACAAGAATATTAAGATCTGGGGAAGGATCGCATTTTATTGCGGTTGGGCATGGATGATCGGAAGTTTCATAGCTACGAGGGTAGGCTTTATTCCTGATCTTACTTATGATAACGGAGCAAGGCATGCATTTGGAATCATCTATCCTACTGATCTCGGATGTCACATCCTGACTCTTTCCATGGTCCTTTGTTTCATCAGAAACGGTAAGCTCAAGATTTATGACTACATTTATCTTGCTTTGATGATGGCTATAAACATCCTGTTCATCAAGGCTAAGGTAAGTTTCGGCTGTATGTTCCTTTTGTTCTGCGGAAGTCTGTACGCTCAATATATTCATCCGAGAAGACGCCTTAATCAGGGTGTGGTCCAGGCTTATAACGCAGTATGTGTTCTGGCCTTTGCATTCTTTGCAATACTGACATTTGCCCTGACTCTTTCATATAGCCCTGATTCCGGTTCTATCTTCAACAAGATAGGATTCCTCGGCTCCATCAAATCGAGATTCAGACAGGGTAAAGAAGCTTTTGCAACATATCCTCTTTCTCTCTGGGGTACATATATCCCTGAACAGGGTGCCGGAGCAAAGATCGAGTCTGAGATCACGAACTATTTCTTCCTGGATATCTCCTATGTCCGTATCATCCTTCTGAACGGAATCGGAATATTCTCACTCATGATGATCCATTACACAAAGATCCAGTACCATCTTGCGAAGAACAGGAAATACTATTTCATGTTGATACTTGTTATCTTCGGATTGGATTGCGCGATCGAACACCATATCATAGAGATCGCTTACGGTCTTCCGGGCTTCATAATGTTTATGATCCCTAATGAAGCAGAGACTGAGATCGCTTCCGAGAAGTGTGATGTGAAGGTCAAAAAAAGGAAGGCCGAATTCAAACCGGTTCCTTCCAATTCTCTTAGCGAATAAAGAAAAGTATATTACTTCTCTGCTCCGAGCGATCCCGGGATAGGATCGATAACATACTTTTTTCCGTTTCCCAGATCAGCATAGATGAAGTTGATATGATATCTGTCTTCTTCCGGCGGGAATTCCATATAAGTAGGACCATATGCCTTTGTCAGGAACTTAAGATAGTCCTTAGGAACAGGGATCATCATATCTTCAAACTTGACTTCACCAAGAGGAAATATATCACTCTCGTCAAAGTAGAAATCATGATAATAACTGTCATAATAGCAGCTGATCTTATCACCTGTACCGACCTTCTCGATCATATTTACATGAGACTCGTAGATCTTCTTCCACGGCTCCTTGTTGGTCATTCTTGAGAAGCTTCCGTAGATGCCTTTTATTAATCTTTTTACGAAATCGGCATTAGGAGCAAACTTGCAGTTAGCCTTGAGTTTAACGGATGTGTATTTCTTGCTGGCACTGTCAGTGTCACTGCAGACCTTATCGTAATCAGCCTTGTTTTCAGGCATGCGATCAAAGACAAAGATGTCGAGCATTATGGATGTATTCCATGCTTTTCCTGTAGTAGGATCGATCCAGTTTTTAACATCTCTTCCGCTTTGAATCCTTGAGTTCTTTATATAAACTCGCGGGAATAACTTATCGTGTTTGATGTCGGGCATATCAGAAGTAATGAGTTCATACATGTCGCCCCATTCTTCCTTCGGAACGGAAGCGAGCTTTTTCATGTCTTCTCTCATGATGCCGATATCAAGATCATCATCCCACGGAATATAACCGTTATGACGGATAGCTCCGAGAAGAGTACCGTCGCATGCGAAGTAACGGATGTCATGCTTTTTACAGATCTCATCGAATCTGTGAAGCATCTTTATGCCCTCGAGTTGTATCTCACGGATGATATTCTTGTCCTGCATTTTGATTTCCTTTTCTCACTCTTTTTCGATCTTACTAAGTACGGTCTTGATGGCAGTTTCAAAGTAATATCCGCTTCTGAGCTTTGCTGAAACTGCTATTGCATTATCTTTCATTTCCTTATAGTCAGCGTCGCTTATCGCGTTGACTTTTTCTTCTATTTCATAGAGACTTCCGACTGCGATACCTACATGGTTTTCTGATACAAAACCGGACATTGCAGCTTCGCTCCATACGATTACCGGAATGCCTGATGCGAGATAAAGCGATGTCTTATGAGGGTTGTTGTATCTCAGATACTCACCTGTGTTTCCGCCGCATGTTGATGCAGTGTTTCCGTCCCATACAAGACCGAAGCTTCCTTCAAGGACACCCGGCACTTCGTCAGGCTTGAACGAACCTTTGTAGATCATATCTTCGTTGCCCTTGTTTTCGAAGTAATTACCGTAAAGATTAGCCTTGATATTGCACTTATTCGGATCAGCAAAGAGGTCATAGATATAACCTGCCTTACCGGGTGCCAGATTTCCTGCAACGCAGATAGTATCCTTGCTGCACTTGTTCTCGTTTATCGGACAATCCGTAAGATAATCGAATATCTGAAGAGAAACGAGTTTGTTCTCGTCGATCCCTTTCTTGACGAGGACTTCCTTCATCTTATCGTTATGACAGATGATATAGTCCATCTTGCCAAGGAGAGTGAACTCCTGGGACTCGTAGTTCTCGCTGACGGACATAAGGCCTGCCACGCCGCCTCTTAGGGATTCCAGGTCATGGATAAGGCAGACTACTTTTCTGTCCTTTTTATTGCACAGCTTAGTAAGAAATTTAGGTGCGAGTCTTTTTCCCAGAGTAGGATGCTGGTAGATAAGAACGGAATCCTTCGGGAAAGTCATCAGGAGTTTGATCCAGAAGAAAGTGAACTTGATAACAGTCTCCGCTTTATCGAGGATCTTGTTCTTGTAGTGCCTGATGTAAGGCATCTCGATCCTGTTGAAACCGAGTTTCTTACAGATGGCCGCTATATCGCTCGGCGCCTTGAAGCCCGCTGTAAAACTTCCTTTCAGGTTCTCGTCCAAATAGTAAACGTTCATCTTGCTTGCTCCAGTATCAGAATATCTTTTGAAGTGAGTCAAAGGTATGCTTTACGCCTGCCTTCAGATCAAAGCATCCCTTCCAGCCGAGACCTTCCAGTTTCTTTGCATTAAGAACGGAATTCTCCATCTGGTTATAACCTGCTTTTTCCTTATCACTCGGATTCTCGAAAACAACCTCCATGCCGCTGCAGGATGATATAGCCTCAGCCAATTCCCTTATCGTGCAGCACGAATCGACGTTCGAGATATTGTATGCTTCACCCGCTTCTCCGTTAATGAGAACGGTGATCATGGCGGATACGCAATCCAAAACATAGCAGTAGGATCTTCTCTGAGAACCGGCACTTTTCATGACGATGTTCTTTCCTTCAGCCACATCATAAAAGAAAGCCGTTGATGCTCTCGTGTCAGCCTTGGATGCCGTTGGTCCGAAGATATGACCCGGACGCACGGTTACAAAGTCAAGTCCGTATTCTGTTCTGTATGAAGAAAGAAGTGTCTCGCATGCTCTTTTTGCAGACGGATAACATGATCTCGGCGAGCCGATATCGACAAAGCCGTAATCGTTCTCTTCAAATTCCTTATAGGTTTCCGTTCTGCCGTAAACTTCGCTCGAGGAAACGTACAGGATCCTCTTAACGTTGTGGGAACGTGAAAAAGCGATCATGTTGTTAAGACCGTCGATATTTACGAGCATGGTCTCAACAGGTTCAGTCGCATAAAGTCTCGGGTTAGCGGGACTTGCCGTGTGGATTATGTAATCGAAGTCCTCATCGGAAGATACTCCCGAAGCAAAATCAAACTTAACGAACGTGCAGTCGGATCCCTTGAATCTGGCGTTGAATTTTTCTTCGCTTCTCGTGGCAGCGAATACTTTGATCCCGTGTCCGTAGCTTACCAGAAAATCAACAACGGCAGATCCTATAAGACCGTTAGCTCCCGTAACGAGGATCTTGGACCCGTCAAGAGAACTCAGATCGGGAATACTGTTTTCGATAGTCTTAAGATCGGATATATAAGGTACTTCAGATATCATTTTATCCACTCGTCCTGTTTTGTATGAAGGATAGACTTGAAGATCTTGAGATCGTCAAGAGTAGTGATCTTTATGTTTTCTTCGGAGCCCTTCGAGAAATAGGTTTCCTTTCCGAGTTCCTTCATGAGCTCACATGAAGCTGCCGTGCTGGTGATGCCCTTGGACTGAGCTTCGAGATGAGCGTTATAGAGCTCGCCGAACTTGTAGGAGTGAGGTGTCTGTGTTCTCATGAGACGGGATCTGTCGATGGATTCTTTGGACTTGATCTTGTCGTCACTTACAAATACGACCTCAGTACAAGGAATGGCAGCAACTGCACTTCCGTATTTCTCGAAAGTGACAAGGCTGTCGGAGATGATGTCGGATGAGACAAGCGGTCTGTTGCCGTCGTGGATCATTATAAGATCGTCATCGGATACGTTTTCCTTAAGCGCAGAAAGACCGCAGAAGATGGAATCCTGTCCGGTAGCTCCGCCAGGAACGACCCACTTGAGCTTTGTTATGTTGAACTGCTTTGCGTATGCCCACAAAACCTCTGTCCATGACTCAAGAGTAACTACGATGATGGCATCAATGCTCGGATGCTTCTGAAAAGCTTCCATCGTGTGAATGATTATCGGCCTGTCATCAACGTGAATGAACTGCTTAGGTATATCCTGATGCATTCTGGTAGCGCTTCCGGCTGCCGTAAGTAAAACAATATTCATTATGCTTCACCTCCAAGATCGATCTGTGCGTATATGTGTCTTTCTCTCTCTGATGTCTTCGGCAGCTGCATGTAGTCGCTTCCGTATCTCTGGTTGAGGTAATCCTCAGCCTTGATCGGCACGCAGAACATCTCTGTCTCAAACGGTTCTTCGCGGTAGCCGTCAAACATCTTACGGTCATATATCTCTCCGAAAAAGTGTTTTGCTCCGCTCGGACAGACAAGATAATCCGTCGGTTCCTTGACCTTCGAGAAATACTTATCAGTGATCTTGAGCCACTTTTCCAATGAGTTAAAAGAGAACAGGAACGAGAAGTTCGCTCTCTTGTTTACTTCCTTCTTTATCTGAGGATCGTTGTCTGTATATTTCAGGATATTGGCCTTGCATCTTTTCATTCGAAGAGAACTGTCGATAAAAAGCAGCATTGTACTCTTAAGGCCGTGGATCTTGCGGCGGAACGCGTTGTTGTACGTGTTTTCGAGAATAAAGATATCTACGAAAAGACCACCCTTTGTTACCTCAGGTGACTGGATGGACACGAGTTTGGTGCCCTTCTTGTGGATCTGAGGCATGTTATAGATGTAGTTCTCGTCACCCGGCAGGAACAGCTCGTACTTGTCGGAGAGTTCCTCGTCAAAGACATTCCTGAACTTCTCGAATTCTGCCCTTTGCATGAAGATATCGATGTCATCATCCCACGGAATGAAACCCTTGTGTCTCATGGCTCCGAGGATGCTTCCGCCCGACAGGGTCCACTTGATATCATGCTTCTTGAAGACAGCTGCAAAATCCTTCATCATCTCAAGGAGATCACCCTGGATCTTATGGAGCAGTTCATCTGACACGACGCAGACTTCTTTATTGTATTCAACGGTTTTCAATAGATGTTGGATTCCCATAATGCCTGAATCTGATGAAACGTCCTTTCCTTGTTTATCATCGGGATTATAACATAATCCCCGTTACTTTATTCTCTCGTGTTTTTCCATGGCGCAGACAAACGCCTTTGCCATATTGTCAAACGTATATTCCGATATGATCTTACGCGACTTCTCGCCCATCTCAGTCCTTAAGTTATCGTCGGTTAGAACCTTGTCCAGATAGAACTTCAATTCCTTCTCGAGGTTCTTCGAATCCAGGATATATCCGTTTACGCCCGGGAAGATAAGATCCTCCGCACTGCCCGTCGCGTCGCTCGCTATAACAGGAAGACCGTAGGACATGGCTTCGTTGACTGTAAGGCCCCATGCCTCTATCTTCTTCTTGTAGTTATTCGGAAGAACAAAAAGGTCAGCGGCTGAATAATAGCTGCATCTGTCCTTGGTGTCCACAGTTCCGAGGATATGGATATTACCGACTCCTTCGTACTTCTTCTTAAGAGCTTCTTCTCCCGGTCCGCAGATCACCAGATGCCAATTCTTCCTGTCCATTTCCGTGAACACTTTGGTAAGTTCATTGACACCCTTATAGTCATCGATCCTTCCGAAATATAAGATCATCTTCTCGTCGTCCTTGATGCCGAGATCTGCTCTTACATTAAGCCTTATATCCTTATCGGTAACCTCGCTTACGTTAAAGCACCTGATGGTCTTGGAAGCCGGGATCCCCAGATTCCTGTAGAACGTATATGTGTTGATCCCGGGCGTAATAAAGTAGTCGATGCTTCTCTTGTTAAGTCTCGTGAAAAAGTTCCTTACACCCTGCTTTATGACCTTCTCCATGCCGTACCTGCCAAAATCCATCGGCCAGTATTCCCAGAAGTACATAACGCATTTTTTCCTTTTCGAAAAATAGTGCGAGAGCTTGGTCGTAAGCTTAAGAGTATAAGTGCTGTTCATGGAAGGAAGGACGATCGCATCAAACTCTTCTTCGTTGAGCTTCTTGATGAGATTATTAGCTTCACTTTCCTCTTTGCTCAGGATAGTAAGATTGATATCGTCATAAGTTTGGTCAAACTTGATGTTCTCATATCCTACGGAATACCCGTTAAGGATATAGAAATGTGCGTCGACCATCTTGGAAATACTTCTGAACATTTCCAGACGGTACCAGTTCAAAGTTGTGTACAGATAGACCAGTCTCATTTTGACTCAGCCTTTCTCTTCTTAGGTCTGTATTTCCATGCAAGAGCGAATATCTTGAAATCCTTGAGATATCTCTTTACAAGACGTCCCGGATCTTTGAGCATCCTGTAGAACCACTCAAGACCGATATCCGACATCCACTTCGGAGCTCTCTTGATATTGCCCGCCTCGAAATCGATGCTGGCACCAAGTCCGAACGAGATCGGAACATTTAATCTGTCTCTGTACGTATATGCGAATTTCTCCTGCTTAGGAGCACCGAGACCTACGATGAGGATATCAGGATGAACTTCCGTGATCATACCTACGATCTTGTCGATCTCTTTCTCATCCTTCTCAAAACCGAACGGCGGAGAATATGTTCCGACAACATTAAGCCCTTCATATTTCTTCTCCAGGTTCTCCTTTGCCTTTGCGGCTACGCCTTCAGCAGCTCCGAGGAAGTACATCGTGTATCCTTCCTTAGCAGCCATCTCGCACACTCTCGGGAAGAGATCCGAACCGCTGATCTTCTCCTTGATAGGAGTCTTATAAAACTTGGATATCCATATAAGCGGCTTACCGTCGGTAATGACAAGAGATGCCTCTTTATACACTTTCTGGAAGAACTCATCCTCCTGAAGCATGATCATGTGATCTGCATTCGGAGTGACAACATAGGAATTGTTTCTCGCCTTGATGAGCTTCCTGATCTCGTCCAATGCCTCGTCAAAGGTAACATTGTCGATCTCGATGTTCATGAATTGCAATCTAGACATTATTTCTTCACCCGAAAACCGTTTTATCTGACAAGAAGATTGCCGACAACTTTCTTGCCTGCAGTCTCGATCTGCTCGATCTCTTTCTTGATGAGAACGCAGTTGGACTTATCAAGTTTCTCGACCAAAACAACGCCGTCATAATACTTCAAATGATCATATGCTTCCTTGTCAGTCAGGACATTCTTCTCGAGGCCGAACTGAAGACCGAGATTGCCTGCCTTCTCGAGGCTCTTCTTGATCTCCTTGACCTGCTTTTCCGAATCGATGCCCGTGAACATGATCTTGACCATATCAGGATTTGAAAGCTTGATGTTGGATACTGTTCTTATAACTGCATCGTCCTGAGCATAGAGAAGTCCTCTTGTCTCTTTCTTTGCGATAAATCTGTCGAGCTTGCCCTTCTTCTTTTCGTCATAGGCCATAACGTTAGCATCCGTGTAGAATTCCAATTCCTCTGAAGAATTGATCTTGCCGTTGAGGAAGAACAATACGTAATAGAGTGCTATCATTCCGAATCCGCCTGCACAAAGGCCGAATCCGAAGTACTTGATAAAGCTCTTTACGACATCCATCGTGGTCGGCATCGTAGGAGGCTCGACCGGATACTCTGTCTCTTCCTTGATGTTATTGAGATTAACAGTGTCATTGATGAGATCTCTGATCCTGTTATTTACGGAATCCTGAATAGCAGAGAAGCCCTCGTCCTTTCCGGACTTGCTCATATTGTTTACCTCTGAGATCTCAAAGGAGCTTCTCGTATCTGCATCAAATGTATTCGTGTAGTCATTGAGCTGCTTCAATATCTCTTTGAGCATGGCATCTGCATCTGCCTGAGTCTCGCCGAAGATCTTAAGATAGATGGTGTGACCGCTGCCGTCAACTGACTGGGAGAAGAGCATCTTTGCATACTGGGCATCGATTCCGCCCTTCTTTCCTACCTTATCCCAATCGGTGATATCGGTAAGAGCATTTGAGTAAAGATTCATAAGTCCTGACGGGAACTGGCGAGGCTCGCCTGCTTCATTCATGGTAGCGTCAAACTGAAGGAATACGGATGCGCTTCCGATGTTCTCTCTGTCAAAATCGATGATAGGATTCTCGCGTAAGATCGCGATCTCTTTCTCATCATCTGCGATCTGGCCGTCATAAGCCGCTACTCTGTCCTCGGCGATATCGAATGCTTCCTTATAAGCGATGGCATCCTTCTCGCACTGCTTCTTATCGGTATTCCAGCGTCTGAGAGTCTTAAAGACATCCAATCCGCACATTAGAAGTGCTGCTATCAAAGCAACGACAATTATACTTTTCCACCTTCTAACAATATAAAAACAACAATCGCGACCCTTGGCCTGATACATAGACATAGTTCTCCCATAGTGAGTAATATCCACATAATTATAATATAGAGAACCGTTTTTTAATACCGATTATTCGAATTTTCGGCGATTTTAACACAAATGAAATTTATTTTGATCCTTTTCGAGCCAAAACGGCAACAAAAGTCTTTATGAATATCTTAAGATCCAGAGCCAAAGAGAAGTTTCTTATGTACTCGTTATCAAGTCTTACGATCTCCTCAAAGTCCGTGATCTCAGATCTTCCTGATACCTGCCACATTCCCGTAAGACCAGGCTTAATGGCAAGACGGCTCAAGTGATGAGGATCATACTGCTCATACTCGTCAAGCGTAGGAGGTCTCGTTCCCACAAGGGACATATCGCCCTTAAGGATATTGATGAACTGCGGGAATTCGTCGATGCTGGTCTTTCTCATGAACTTACCTGCAGGGAATATTCTCGGATCGTTGTCCATCTTGAACATGAGACCCTTCATCTGGTTCTGCGCCATGAGCTCCTTCTTACGCTCTTCGGCATCCATGTACATAGAGCGGAACTTGTACATCTTGAAGACCTTACCGTTCTTACCGACACGCTTTTGCGCAAAGAACACAGGACCCGGTGACTGGATCTTGATGACAGGTGCAAAGATAAGGAACAGAAGTCCCATGAATATAAGTCCGAATATTGATGCGAATATATCGAAAACACGCTTAATGAAGTATTCGGCAAGCGTTCCCTTGTTGATACCCGTAGTAATGACGGAATAAGGTCCTTTTTGCTCCATCCTGATATTAGGAAGGCTCTCGACCTCAAGGTTAAGTCCCAGGTGGACCATGATTCCCATGTTAAGGAACTGATCAACGAGCTTTCCCGTCTCTCCGCCCTTGGCAAGGATATAAACCTCGTTTACCGCATTTTCCTTTACAAAATCGAAAATGCCTTCCTTCGGAATTACAGGGATACCTTCAACATCCTTCAGGTCGGATTCAGAAAGCATTACCATTCCGACGAAAGAGTAAAAACCGTTATTGTCCTTGTTGAGTGTCTTATAAAACTCGACTGCATTCTCAGGATAAGTAAGGATAACTACGTTCGATCTGTTCTTTCCCGACTTAAAACCGCTTCTTACGAAAGCCTTAAGAATCAGTCTTCCCGCGTACATGTACGCGATGGACAGGAGATAGAACATACCGAAGACCATACGGGAATAGGTGGCACTTTCCTTAAATACGAAGAGGATACCGAGAGTCGCGAGTATCACTTCGGAACACGTCAGGATAGTGCTCCACAGTTCCTTAAGGAATCCTCGTTTTATGATGCTGCTGTGGAAACTGCTGAAAAGCATCAGTATTACATAAACGCCCAGGATGACCACATCGATCTTCTTATAGAAACTCAGGTCGCTTAAGTGAGCAAACCAAATAGCGCACGCGGTAATGAAGGCAAGTTCAATGCTCAACATGTCCACGAGTATAAAATCTATATGTTTGGAACGTACTGTGCCGTTTTTCTGCATTCGAGCTCCGTAATTTCAGATAAATGATCATATGGACCGCCGTCCATGAGTTCATTATAGCTATATATTGTTATTTTTCAATTTGACACAGATTACAAAAAAGAGTCAAAAAAGGAAAGCTCCATGTGATGCTTCCCTAGTTTTATCAGTCATTTCACTCAACTTTAATCCAAAATATCAACTATACGGACAACATCATCCACACTTGTGGAAGGCTTCCACTGTGTATAAAATCCGGAGAGCGCGATCGCCATAAGACACGCACCTATGACAAGACTTATGAGGGCCATGATAACCAAAGCGGATATGCTCTGTGACTTTCTGTTATAGATGCCCTCAGGGATCTTCGGCGATATCCTGATAACAGAAGGACCGAGTCCTACATCGCTGTCCTTGCTTCTCGTAAAACCGTCATAGACACAGGTAAATCTCTCTCCCTCGTAACTGTATTCGAACACAGGCGATACCATTGGTATTTCATTGACTATCCCGTCGTTTACTGAATATTCGACATATCTGGCGTATCCGATGCAGGTCGCATTGACCTCTTCCGGATACACACGATCATTGGCTGTCAGATGAAAGATTATCCTGGATATAAACAAGACCCCAAGACCTGTCAAAACAGATCCTATAACCAAAAAGGCTTTATATGCCGTCGGCTTGTCCTTAAGAAAGACAAACCACATAAGAAACGAAACTATCGGGATCAAAGCTGTGATAAGACCAGTAAACCTGTTAGATGCAGTATCGGCACTGGGATTTGGCTTGGTCTTCGATACTCCTCCCGTTATCAGAACGAAAACTCCCGCATAAACCATTATCAGAGCAAAGCCTCCGGCCCAAAGAAGCATGCTGTTGGTGAAGATACCGATGAGAACGAGAACTGCACATATTCCGATAGGGATCAGAACAGCCGGATTCATGAACGATGGTCTTTCTTTATCTTCTCTTGTGACGGAAGAAACTGTTTTCTTTACGCCCTCATGAAATTCCGTATTGTAGGCATCTTTAAAATCATTCCACTCTTCATTTGTCAGGGTCTGTCTGTCATCGAAGAAATATTTCCCCGTGTTTCTCGTATCAAATCTCATAAGGACTGCCTCCTATGTTTTGAACTATCCCCTTTATGAATATATCAGATTTCCAGGTAGATAAACAAGAATATGCCGAACCAGTGCACCACCGCGCCGAAAAGAACAAAGAAATGCCAGATGAAGTGAGCGCCCTTGAAATCCTTAACGAACGGGATCATTCCGAGAGTATAGATGATTCCGCCTCCAAGAGTCATCAGGAAAAGCCACATGTCATTTTTGACCATTCCAGGGATAAAAAGGACCCCGCTCCAGCCGATAACGAAGTAGAGCGCGTAGTGTAGCGGCCTGAATCTTCCGGGTCCGAAAATGCTTACGAAAGTGATCCCCAGGATTATAAGACCCCATTGGATACAAAACATTACGATACCCTTCGCATCTCCCCAATAAACGAGACAGAAAGGCGCGAAAGAGCCTCCGATCAGAAGATAGATCGACGCATAATCAAATCGTCTCCACAGTTTCTTGACTGCCATACCGTACTTGAACGAATGATAAAGGCAGCTCATAAGGAACAGGATAATAAGACATATTCCGTAGAAACAGGCAGCCATTATCTTCATTCCCGTATCCGAAAAAACGAGAAGGAGGACCAGTCCCGCGATAGACAAAGCTGCTCCGACACCGTGGGTTATCGCGTTTCCTATCTCCTCCAAAAGCGTCAGCTTAGGAGGATCATTGCGCTTGGATATCTCTTCTTTTGTAGGCTTTCTAAATCTCATAAAGACTATTATACATCATTACCGCAACCTCGGGTGGCGTCTGTGATATAATTAGTTGGTTTATTTTGGGTATGATAATGAGGAAAGATCTGATGACTATAAAAAGCAGACTAATTACAAAAGACAGGACAAGGTATCTTCTTATCTACACGATCCTTTTCGTGATCTGTTTTTTCTTTTGCTACCAGCTTTATTTTTCGAACTATGGCAAGACATATATGTTCAGTTATGATGCCATTGATAACAACTATCCGTTCTTTATCGCGGTAGGCCGCTGGTGGAGACGTCTTGTTAAGAACTTTACGATAAGACACACATTCGAGATCCCTATGTGGGATATGTCCATCGGCTACGGTGCGGACGTAATAACGTCTTTCGGAAACGGTTTCAATAATTTCTTCAATCCGTTATACATCCTCTCCGCATTCTTCCCGTCATCCTATTCAGAGACGGCATTTAAGATCGTACTCATCCTTCAGATCTATCTCGCAGGTCTTTCATTCACTGCCCTCGCTTCGTACAAGAAAACTTACAGCAAATACGCCATATTGATCGGCTCGCTGATCTATGCTTTTTCATCAAACACACTTATCGTATTTAAGCAGCTTTCATTCGGATATGCCTTTGTTATCTTCCCTTTGATCATCTTGGGAATATGGCTTATCAGAGATAACAGGAAGCCTTATCTGTTTATTGTTTCCACGATCTCCATGTTCACTTATTCATATTACTTCACGTTCATGGCAGTCGTGCTTCTTCTCATCTACTACGCTTTCCTTGTAGCCGAGAGCCTTATAGTGTCAAAGGGCAAGAGCCTTAAAAGCGAACTTAAGATCCTCTTGAAGCTCGCATTGAGTGCGATGTATTCTGCGGCTGTCGGAGTGCTTCTGATCCTTCCGAGCCTTATAGCGATCACAAAACTTGACCGACTTGACGTAAATTACGAGATCCCTTTAATAAGAGATTCATATTATGCGGGAAGACTTGTTTCAGGTTTTGTATCAGTCTTCGACGGATGGTCCGATGACCTTTTGGGCTTCCCTATCATCGCCTTCATCTGTATCGGCGGCCTTTTCTTCCTCATGAAGTTAAAGGAGGGCTTAAGGGTCAAGATCATGCTGATCCTTGCTACCGTATCTCTTTTTATTCCGTATGTCGGACATGTTATAAACGGCTTCAGTTATTCGACAAACAGATGGACATGGGCATATACGCTTTTGGTATCGTTCATTGTCACCATGGTTTTCGATAAGCTTTATAATGCAAAGATTTGGAAACTGGCACTTATCATCGGTATGCTCGTAGCTTATGAGATCGTCGTTATCAAGTGCTTTGACATCAACGGTCCTGAGCAGAAGGTTCCTGTTATGATCGGTATTTTGGTGATCGTATTCATTATGATCTCGAGATTGTTTTCAAGAGAAGACTTCGAGAAGATCATGGTGCTCATTACCGTACTTGCTCTCGCGGTCCCGAACTTCTTTTATTTCTCACAAAGATACATGAATATCCAGAGCAAGCTGATCCCGGTAAACGACGCGTATCTGAGGGTCGTTCAAAGCGGCGGTAAAGAGGCTCTTGTCGTTACAAATGATGATTCGCTCTACCGTTACGATACACTGACGGGAAGACTTAAGAACTCGTCACTTATCACGGGCAAATCCGGATACGATTCCTATAACAGCATCTATAATCCGAATATCAACAAGCTTCAGCTGGACCTCGGATTAACATCATCCGCGAGCCCTTCCGTTATCAACGGAGTTTGTAAGAGAAGCGATCTGGAGGTCCTCTTCGGAACCAAATATGTGATCCGTAACGCGAACAATCTCGACAATCCGTTGCCGTACGGTTATACCCACCATCTGGGACACTTCATCACATATGACAACAACACGTATGAGGTCTATACATCTTCCACGGATACCAGTCTCGTCTCGTTCTTTACGGACAGCGTGGACGAGTCATATTATGATTCGCTTTCCGCTTACGACAAGCAGCAGCTGCTTATGAATGCCGTCGTTCTTCCTGAGGGCGGATCAGGTTATTCATGCACTGAAGAGAAGTCCATTCCGTACACTATCACGGCAGGTGATTATGTTGAATTGAGCGATCATAAGATCAAGACTAATGCGCCAAATTCCTATATCGATATAAATCTGGAATATCCTGTTGAAGGAAGCGGAGAATGGTACATCTATCTTGATGATCTTGTCTGTACGAGTTATCACGTTTTGGAGTTCAAGAATCACGTTTACTTCGTTGTCGATCCTGCTAATATTCCTGTACCTGAGGAAGAGGAAGAAGAGGAAACAAAAGAAGACACGAAGGAAAAAGATGATATCGAAGATGAGGAGACCGAAGAAGAAGAGATCACTGAAGTTCCTCTCGGGATCGGTATGTTTAACGCAACGACTTCCAGATACCACATGTACGGCGGAAAGGATTCATGGCTCGTCAACAGCGGTGTTGTGGATGCGCTTAAGAGCCAGAAGATCCGTATCGTTTTCGAGACTGCGGCTGAATACAGCTATGATGATATAAAGGTATTTTTCGAGAAGGAAGAAAAGATCGAGTCAAATATCAACGGTCTTAAGCATCCTGCAAGTGACTTACGTATCGACGATAATACGATCACTTCCCATGTGACTCTCGATCAGGCGGGATACTTGCTCATGACGATACCTTACGCTGACGGATGGACGGCTTATGTGGACGGCAAGGAGACCGAGATCATAAGAGCCGACAGAGCGTTTATGGCGTTCGATCTTCCGGCGGGAGAACATGAGATAATCCTTAAATATCACACACCTTACCTGGTTCCGGGACTTGCCGGAGCATTCGCGCTCATCGCCTGCGGAATCGGATATTGCGTATTCGGGAAAAAGATCAAGCTCAAGAAGAAGTCCTGATCACTTATTGTAGAGCGGATTTCTGACTCTCTCGGTCATCTCTTCAAGAGACAAAGGCATATCATAGTAGTAGCCCTGGATGACTTCTACGCCCATGGAATTAAGGATCTTCAGCTGTGATTCACGCTCGACGCCTTCAGCGACTATGCCGATATTAAGAGCCTTGGAAAGTGTAACGATATGTTCGAGGATGGTAAGATCCTTGGACTGTTCCTTATCAATGAATCCCTTGTCGATCTTAAGCGTGTCGAAGTTGATCTCACGAAGAAGAGTAAGAGATGAACTCTCACATCCAAAGTCATCAATGGAAGCGCTGTAGCCGTGCTTATGAAGCGATGAGACGTATTCCCTAAGCTCAGGTATGGAGAACTCGTCGGAACGCTCTGTAACCTCGATCTCGATAAGATCCTTAGGGATGCCATAGCTCATGACGATCTCATCGATCTTGGCCGCGAGGTCCTTCTCCTTAAGATTTCTTCTGGAAACGTTAACAGATACGACAGGCGGATGAAGTCCTGCAGCAAGCCAAGCCTTGATGTCCTTGCAGACCTGCTCGAGCATGTAGATATCAAGATCGCAGATAAGATCGAATTCTTCCATGAGCGGGATAAATTCGCCCGGCCTTTTGATAACGCCGTTATGACGCCATCTGGCAAGGACCTCCGCACCGCAGAGCATCTTAGTTACGCTATTGACCTTCGGCTGATAGTAAGCTTCAAAATGACCGTTGGCAAGACCGATCTTGATATCGGATACGATCCTCTTTTGCTCCTCGAAAGAATCCAAAAGCTTCTCGGAAAGATAAACGATGTCAGGAGTTCTCGGAGACTTGGCAAGTGAGAGTGCGGTTCCTGCGTTGGTTATGATATCCTCGCCGCCCTGGTCGTCCTTGGTAATCTCGTAAACTCCCGCTCTGGCACTTATTGTCTCAGTGACGGATATGTTGTCGCCTTCCTTGACGGTAACGTCCATCTTCTCGAGGAGGCGTGTGAAATTCTTAAGCTTCTTTTTCTTAACGATCGCGATAAAGAGGTTTCCGTATGCTCTTCCCAAGATCTCGTCATCGTCCATGAACGACGAGAATGTGGTCGCATAATTATGAAGGAACTGGTCGCCCATATCCATGCCGTGCTTACGGTTGATCTCCGAAAACTTCATCAGATCGAAAAAGATAACTGCGTAATTTAAAAGATCTTTTCTGTCTTCCTTGTTGTTAAGCCACTCGACACAGCCGTGCTCGTTCGCAAGTCCGGTCCTGACCTCGGTCTTTGAGACTCGGATAACTTCGCGCTTGGTATCGATGGCACCTTCTATGAAAAGAAGGATAACGGAAAAACCGGTCGCCATCTCCATAAATGAATATCCGTAGAAGAAATATTGAAGGATTCCTCCGGCAAGCGGAAGAAGAACGTAAGACATGAGAGCTATGGTCATCCTGACACCCAGCTTACGCGCGTTCTGGATGATGATGGTCATGAAGATGAACATCGCCAAAAACGGGATAGCGACAGATATCAGAAACAAAGGTCCTCTATGGTAAACATTGTGCTCATCAATGGAATAGTAGATGCCCGTAAACTGTGAAACGATGACCATTACGATTCCGACAAGACCGATGAGACTACAGAGCGTAAGCCTTATCCTGCATGGGGCGCCCTTTTTGAGGCTGAACTGTCCGAAAATAATGTAGGACGCAAAGACAACGTAGGCTATTATGAGAAAATCGATAATGAAGAAATCCGCGAAACAGCACAGATTGACCAAAATGTAACTGGCTAACTGATCCTGATCTTTGAACAGATAGTAGGTAAATTCAGCCAGGAGAAGCAATCCTACACTTATGTTGAGGAGAGTCACCATGACTCTTTTGTTCTTGAAACCTTTATCGGACACGGAAACAAGAGCCGACAAAAAACAGAATATCGACTCAAAAAGCAAGAAAGATACATGTATAGACATTAAGTCCATGCCCGTCCCCCAAAAATCTCATTTCATTTAAGGTAATAATACAACCGTTTAATAAAAAAATTAAGAGATTTCTTGGTTTGTGACAGTGAATCGTGAATGTAACAATGTTAATTTGCTGATAATATCGGGCCTTTGTGACAAATGTCTTATACTCTGCGACAAAATCACAAAAACCTCTTAGGTTGGTCACGGAAATCAGATTCCGTACTCATCCTTGAGCTTGAGGATACGGATCAGCTTGGCGTTTATCTCCTCTTCAGACAATTCTCCGGACTCAACGGCAGCTTTTACGGCCTTATATGCCTCATCAAGATCGTCAGGCATCAGGACTATGTCAGCTCCTGCTTCAAGAGCCATGAGAGAAGCTTCGCCTGAACCGAACTCGTCAGTTATCGCCTGCATCCAGAACGAATCCGTTATGATCACACCTTCAAATCCCAGGTCGTTTCGTAGAATAGACATCATCTCAGGAGAAAGTGTGGATGGAAGATCGCCCGTAACTTCAGGCACGGTGATATGTCCGACCATTACGACAGGAGCACCTTCCTCGATGCCCTTGGCGAACGGAATGAATTCGTATTTCTTAAGTTCGTCCAGAGATTTATCGACAAGAGCCGCGCCGAAATGACTGTCGCCTGTTGCTGCTCCGTGACCCGGGAAATGCTTCAGGGTGCTGATCATGCCGAAGTTCTTGAAGACTTCCAATGAGTCTTCGAGCTTCGCGCAGACGGTCTGGGGATCACTACCGAAAGCCCTGTTGCCTATTACTCCGCCGCCGTCGACCGAGATGTCAGCTACAGGAGCAAAATCGAGATTAAAGCCGAATTCCTTGAGATAGATGGAGATCTCCATGTACATGGTGTACGGATCGTCGCACTCGCCTGCCGAAAGAAACCACGGAACGTCGAACTCGGGATTTCCTCCGATCCTAACGATGTCGCCGCCTTCTTCGTCGATACAGACGAACATGCCGCGGGAACTGAATGCTTCATTAAGATAGGTGATCTGCTCAGGGTTAATGATGTTGCCTCCGAACATGACCACGCCCGCTACAGGCTTAGAATCAAGAGCGCTGAGAAGTTCGGGGGTCTGTTCAGTTACGTAATCTTCTGCGTTAATTGGTTTGTCGCTTCCCAAAAGCTGCTCGGGAGTGACGATGAAAAGAGAATAGATCTTCTCGTCTAATGTCATCGATTCAACTGTGATCTGATATTCGTCTAAAGAAGTCTCAGTCGGGACTATCGGATCTGCCTGCGATCGTTCCGCTGTCTGTTCTGTCGCGGTGGTGATCATAGTAGCGGCTGTGGACTCGGTTGGAACTTCGGCGGGTGTTTTCGAGCAGGAGCAAAGAAAGACCAATGCTAAGACCGGAATCAATTTACGCCAGTTTGTTGAAAACATCCTTGTCTCTCCTTTGACGGAACCTTAGGTAGTATCCTGCGATCATGGATGAGAGCATGGTCGTGAGGATAAGCACCGTGAAAAATTCTATGCTTATTATACCCGAACCGTACGCGACCGTCGCGAGGACGATTCCAGGGCCGCCTCTGGCGTTCATGGTGATGGCGAAGTTGAGCTTCGTGGAGTTGCTGACTTTGCCCGGGATGAGGAACAGCCAGGTGCCCACGAACTCGAGGCCGAAAGCGATGGCGAAGAACATGAGGAATCTTAGGATCGAGAAGTTGTGGAATACGTTGAGCTGGATGCCGACGAGGGCGAAGTAGATCGGAACGAAGAACGAGAAAACGAAGTGCTCCAGATACTTGATGCGCTCGTTGGCTTCGACGGTGGAACCGAACAAAGTCTTTACGATGTAGCCCACGAGGAATGCGGAATACATGATGTTGATGCCGACCATGTAAAGAAGGCCGCTGATAAGAAGGAGCGCGACGAAGCTTAAGGTGTAGAAAACGTTGGTCGGAAGCTTCAGTTTGATGTCCTTCATGAATTTACTGAGGATCGTTACGACGACGAACATTCCAATGGTCGCAACTGATACGACGATGGTGTCGACGAGGCTCAGTTTACCCGAGTCTGCGACTCTTGATGCCATGTTCAGAAGTATCCACAAAAGAAGATCCTGGAACGTGGAAACGGTGAGCACCGCGTTGGAGAATTTGGTGTTCATAACGCCCATGTCGAAGAAGATCTTCGAGATGACAGGAATGGATGTGATGGCAACTCCGATGGCGAAAACGAGGCGGTACGAAAAGACGTTTCCCTTATCGCCGATGAAGTATTCCTGGAACATATTGAAGAACGGGATAGATCCCAGCATCGGAAGGACAGTCGCGCCAAAGAAGACCAGGGTTATGATCTTCGAGTTTTTACGGTCGACTTCGATCTTGGTGGAAAATCCCGACAGGAACATCAGGAAGATGAGACCCATCTGATAAAAAACATTCAGGACTTTTCCTTCTTCAGGATAAGCGCTGAAGATGGAATTCATGAAGTCCGGGAAGATGAGGAACAGTCCGCTTCCTCCGATGAGCATGCCGCCTAAGATCTCGCCGACTACGCGGGGACCTTTGATCTTCTCGATAAGCGTGCCGAAGAGGAACGCGCTGCCGAGAAGAAGTGCGAGTGCTATGAACGTTCTTATGATCTCAGTTTGTCCTAATGTCGGAAGTCCCAATTATGATCATCCTTTCAAAAGTGAGCTTATGTCATTGACGCTGAACTTTCTGATCTTCTCATACTTGGAGAGATTGTCGTTGACCTTATCGATGACCTGCTGCCAGTCGCCTTCCATGTTCTCTTTGCCGTTGACGAAGATATCACATGTAAGAAGTTCGTCGCGGACGTAGACCTTAACTGAAGCGATCCTCGGATCAGCTTCTTTTACCTTATCAGCGATACGCTTTGATGATACGTTCTCGCCGTTTATGAGAACGATCATGGTGTCCTTACGGCCCTTTATATAGACCTTGTTGTTGACGATCTTTCCGAGGTCTCCTGTTAAGTAATAACCGTCTTCGTTAAAGACTCTCTTGGTGATCTCTTCATCGCCGTAATAACCGTGGAAAACGTTAGGTCCCTTGATGGCAAGTTCACCGATCCCGTCTTCGTCCGGATCGATGACTTTTGCATCAACATATTCGAGGATCGTTCCTGCGCTGTCCATGTCATCGACTTCAGGATAATCGATGGCAAATCCTGATGCAGTCTCAGAGAGCGCATACGCGTTCATCAGGTGCATTCCCTGATCCATGTAGACCTTACGGATGTCGTGAGGAAGATTCGAGCCTCCGACGAACAGATACTTAAGCCTGCCGCCGAGAAGTGCCTTGAGCGGCACGTTATATGCGTTGGCTGCTTCGTAGAACTTAAGATATACGAGAGGAACTGCGCAGAAGACTGTCGGCTTAACCATTGCCATCTCCTGGACCATGTTCTTGATGTCACCTGTAAGATATACGCTGTAACCGAAAACGAGCGAATAAAGGAAGTTGAAGATCGAGCCGTATGTGTGATTGAGCGGAAGGAACAGATAGCATACGTCGTTCTCGTCAACCTGTATTCTTTTTGCGAGTGCTTCGTAGCTCGCGTAGATGTTCTTGATGGAGAGCATTACTGCCTTCGGAAATGATGTGGAACCGCTGGTAAATACGATCTTCGCAGGCTTATCTTCATCGACCGGTTCGAGTGTGAAAAGACCACTAAGCTTCTCTTTTCCTTCCTCCAGCATCTTATCGAATTCATCCTCGATGCAGATGAATCTTACATTCGGAAAATTACCTCTTACGACGTTAACCTGATCAGCTAATTCGCTGCTGTACATGAGGCATTCGATGTCGCATTTTTTGATGGAATAATCGAGATTATCATCCTTCCAGTCCTTGGATAATCCGATACTTAATCCGACATAGTTCATGATCGCTACATCAGATATCATCCACGCCAGAGAGTTCGGGCTGTAGATACCGATATTCTTATCTTTGTAGCCGTTAGCGATGAAGTAAGATGCGAGATAATTTACCTTCTCGATGAACTCTCCGAAAGTGATCCCTTCGTACTTTCCGTTCTTCATCTCGAAGAGATATTCTCTCTTGTTCCACTTCTCATAATCTGCTCTTAAAAACTTTTCCAACTCGTTCATTTCTATCACCTGATTTCCCTTTCAAGAAGTACATATTCGTAAACATCGGTAATGTCATCCGACGCATATTTCTGATTGACTTTTCCGTCCCTTATGAGCGCGCCGATACTCGGAAGTCCGCTTGCCATGAGCTCTTTCATGATCGCATAAGTAAGAGCCTTTCCAAGTCCCCTGTGCTGCTGATCGACGCCCATGTAGAGCATAACGTAGCGCTTCGGCTTCTTCTTCGTCTTAAGTATCTTCGCGATATTGATCGGATTTTTGTTGTGATACACGAGGTTTCCGTAGTCAGGGATCGACACATAAAAACCGACCGCCTTGCCGTTAAAATACGCGAGTTTCGTCATGCTCATATTCATGATCTGCTTATAGCTCATGAACACCTCGCGGAAATCCTCCCTCTTAACGTCCTTGAAGATCGGGAAGTCACTGTAGAGCTCCGACACGAGCCTGTAGACGTCGTCGATCGCCTCCCCGAACTCTTCCTCCTTCGGGCTTCTTATCACGTAACCGCTCTTCTCGAATTCTTCAAACCTCTTCTCGAAAACTTCATTCACGTACGACTCATCGACCGCCCTGAACGCATTCGAGGTATAGTGCTCCTTAACCTCAAAACCGTTATCCTTAAACAGCTCAAAATAGTAGTCCTTGTTATACGGCTCGCCCGTGTACGGCGTCTCGAATTTGTTGATCTTCAGACGGTACTTGATCCAGAAAGAAGCATCCACCGGACCCTGGATTTTCTCGTACCCGTTCTCCTTACAAAACTCGTACGCTTTTTCGAAAAGGAACTTCGCAGCATCCTTATCATTCACACACTCGAAAAAGCCCAAGTACGCGGTCTTATCGCCCTCGTAACTTGTGATGCAGAAACGTCCTTTTGTGTTCTCCTCATCATCGAAAACAAGGAACTTGTCGAGCTTAAAATACTTGCTCATCGGATGCTCTCCGAGAAGTATCTTTTTGATGGAATCCGGATCTTCCATGTTGTCATCCGAACTATAGATGACGGTCGGAAGTTTAGTAAATTCCTTGATGTATTTTTCTTCGTTTTCGAACTTAACAAGTTTCATCTTATTCACCTCTTTTTATGATCTCTATCTTACCGTTATCACCGTTCATTTTTATGATGTCACCGCTCCTTACCGTCAGCATCAGATCCTTTACTCCGACAATGGACGGAATTCCGATCTCACGCGATATGATCGCAGTATGTGAAAGAAGCGATCCTTTTTCCGATATGACACCTTTTGCAGACGTCAGAAGGAACACCCATCCGGGGTCCGTCATCTTCGTTATGAGGATCTTATCCTTGACGTCTTTTGTATCGTTAACATCACGCACCACCAAAGCCTCGCCTTCGATGACTCCGCCCGAGCACGGAACGCCCTGAAGCTCATTATCGTTAAGCGTCTTTTTATACGAGTTGATAGCCACGTGACTTTTGTTAAACTCACTTTCCGCGAAGATCAATCTGGAGTACGGAGGAAGCTCTCTATAGAGCCTGTACTTTTCTTTTCTGTACTCGACTTTTTCCTTCATGTCAGAAGGCTTTTCCGCGAGCTCCAAAACTTCATCGATCTTCAGATAATAAATGTCGAATTCTTTCTTTATTATTCCCTGCTCAACATACCTCTTTCCGAGTGTATCAACGATGAGTCTTACTATGCCGTAAATGCGGCTTCTGTTGAGCCTGGAGATCTCTCTGTTATAGATGCCGAGAGAACTTCTTTTTACGTAAAATCTCGTTAAGAAATCATACTTATCTTCGGATGATTTTTCCTTACTGAAACTCCTGTATGTTTCTCTCAATCGATCCATGTCTTTTCTGTAGGTTTCGATCCTCTCATCGAGAAGCTCAGGATTACTTCTGAACGTCCTGCTCTCGATCTTAAGTTCCTCAAGATTTCTATCGCCGAACTTTCTGATATATTCCTTCTTTTTCGCTTCGAATTCTTCACTCGATAATTCATCTTTTTGAAGCGCGAGTTTAGTTATCTCGATTACGGGTTTCATGCTCTCTATATCAGAGATTCCGCTTATGTAATCGTTGATCTCTTTATCACTTTTTTTATGCTTCTTTTTCATGCGGGATTTAAGTAGTCCCGTGAAGATAAAAGAGTACATATCATTAAGCAGTGTAATGTCCCAGCAGCCGAAAAGTTTTACCTTGATATCGTTGAACATCGATACCAATTCTTTTGGTGTAAGATCCTCATTATATCTGCTATAAAAATCATCATTGATCACGATGAATTTCTCGTTCAATCTCTTCATGTTTTTCGGTACGCTCAGCAGCTCATAAACCGAGTTAAAATACGTCATGAATCTTACGAAGAAATTTACGTTAACATCATCGTTATTGTAGTTCTTATTTCGTACGCCCAGCATCTCCTGCCAGACAGGGATTATCTTCTTGCTGAACGGCAGGAATTTAAGTACCGTGTACCAGTTGCTGATCTTATAATAAACGCGTCCGTTGACGTGTCCCGTCATGTTCAAAAACACATCTTCGTGCTTGCTTAATTCCTTCTCGTTCTTAAGGACTCTCGCACATACTCCGCGGAACACTCCGCTATAGACCAGGTCAACGAAAGTAGTCGTTAACGGAAGTGAGATTCCCGGATAACTTTCAACGATATTGCTGTTATCCAAGATGAGCGGATCATCTGTTTTAAGCGTCGTTATAGGACGTGCCTGAAGGATAAAGATCTCGTCGTTTTTTATCGCGAATTCTATGTCCAAAAACTCTCCGAAAAGTTCCTTTATCTTCTCGGAAATTCCGATCAGTTCTTCAGTCTTTTCCGACGTCAGAAGATCTTCTTCTCCTTCGAAATAACATATCTTATCAGTGAGGTTATAGTAGTAGGAAGTCGTATCGACTTTTGATGATACGACGCCCTCACCAAGGCCTCTTCCGACTGTTATGACGCTCTCGTTAAGGATGCCCTGCGGGTTCGCAGTAAAGAGCACGCCGGAGATATCCGCGTCGATCATGTCCTGAACGATGACGTTCATTTTTATGTCGTTGATATCTAAGTTTTTACTCTCAGCATATGCCTTAACAGTGTCGCTGTTAATCGAAGAAATGATCTCTTTAATCTTTGCAGGAACATCATCACGGTCGACGTTCAAAAACGTATCGAACTGACCTGCGAAACTTGTGGATTCGCCGTCTTCGATATCGGCAGAACTTCTGACCGAGAAATGTTTTCGAGAGGAAGGAAGATCGAACTTAAGATCGTCCTTTATCGCATCCTCGTAAGGCACGACGGTAAAGGCCGGAACGTTGATCCCTGCTTCACGCATCTTTATCAGGTTGTCGATCTTTTTACCGTACATCTTAGACCTTTCCGAAGACCAGGAATGCGACTATGGTAAGAAGCATGGTCGACTCCTGAAGATATGTGTATAGCTCGACTTTGTTGACGATAACGAACCTCTCCGGGTTCCTGATGAGCTGGATGAACTTCCACGTCATCCATGAGACCAGAAGTCCCAGGACGCATACTGAGATCTTGTTGAGGTTCCAAACGAGGATAAAGTTCGTGATGATATCCATGATGGTCAGGATCAATACGAAACGGGTTGCCTTTTTATATCCGAAGAGCTTGCTGTACGTGGTGTAATCGTTCTCGTCCTTCGGTGCCTTGATCTTACGGCTGACCTCCCAGATGAGTGCCGGGAAGTACAAAGTCCACAGCGCCATAACGTTCGTCAGCGTGAACACCTTAAGGTCATATTTCTCGACCGTAAAAGCGATGATGTAAAGATTGACGATCGCCTGTACAGGGTTATGCGTAACCAGCGCCAGCGGCAGGCTCGGCTGGATCTTCGCCTTCTGGAAGAACCACTTGCTCATAAGGTAACCGTAGAAATACAAAACGATAAAGAAGATTATGTTCTTCCACATGAAGATCACGTTCAGCGCGACCGTGATCGCCTGCACGATAACGCACGCGATAACGATGTCTTTCTTAAAGACCCTTCCGCTCGGAAGCGGCCTGTCCGGGAACAGTTTCTTATCCGTCTCAAAGTCCTTCAGGTCATCCGCGATCCTCAGCCAAAGCAAGAACGCGAACACCGTAAACGCACCGACAAACTCCTGAATGCCGATCCTGAATTGATCTTTGGTAACTCCCTGATTCAAAAGGATGATGAAGTGAATCTCCAGGAACACGATCACGCCCAGTATCAATCTCGGTATGATCGGATAACGCTCCTTAAAATATATATGAAGTCGTTTCAGCACCTTAAAACACCTACCCTCTCGCCGTATCTGACCTTAGTCTCCACCCCCGCGGCGCTCTGTTTCATAATGTCTTCGTCAACTTCGATATCCCTTCCGACAAACATTATAACAGTCGATCCGCCGGGCTCAAAATAACCTTTCTCCTGCCCCTTCTCGAAAACGTTCACCTCATGGTTCACTATCCTTCCCACCAGAAGCGCGCCCACTTCGACAAAGGCTATCATCCCGAAATTCTTCGTTTCCAACATGCTAACTTCACGGCTGTTTTCCTTATAGATCTTGTGATCTTTCGAGATCGGACTAACCGTATGAAGCTTGCCCTTTATTTTCTTGCTACTTACTACTTTTCCTTCATCCGGAAAGCAGTACCTGTGGAAGTTATCAACACTTAACCTGAAGACCAGTGCATAACCTCCCTTAAACTCTTCCGCACTTCCCGCCAAAACCTCGTCAGCGGTATACTCTCTTCCCTTTACCGTCATCCTCGTTTCATCGTCGATCTTATACACCAAAAGCTTTGAATCTGCCGGTGAAATAAGCACGTTTTCTGCCATGTCGATCGGGCGTTTCTCCGGACGTATTTTTCGAGTAAAAAAATCATTGAAAGACTCATACTCTTTGTCCTCATATTCGCTCATGTCGATGCCCTGTTTTTCTATGAACTCAGGTATCTTTTTGACCGAGCTTTTCCGCGAATTCATCCTGCCGTAAATACCCGACACAAAAGGTGAGACTGCAAGTCCCAAAAACAGCCTTCCGAACGCATTATTGTAGAGGAACTCGAGCTTCCCTGCGCCGTACTGTTCTATCTCTTCATATGACTTACTTTGTCTGTCATAGATCTTCATGATTTATCCCTTACAAAAACACCAGAAAGACTACGAGCATAACGATAGCCAAAAGTCCGAATATTCCGTACCAGATTCCCTTCGGTTTCGGTATCTTCACCTTAAGGATCTGGCATATGGAAACGAGCACTATGAATCCTTCAAAAACGAACGGAAAAGCATTCTTCGGAAGCGGCACTTCCAGAAGATAGATAAGCGGAAAGATAAGCGCCGAGAATGTTACCGGAAGACCCGTGTAATACTTTACAGGACCTTCACTGTCGGCAGTTGCGATATTAAAGTATCCGAGTCTTGCAACACCGCAGATCGCGAACAGTGCAAAGATAAACGGATCCCAGATATGCGTAAGTCCCATGGCGATAAATATGCAGATCGGAAGTGCGATGAAGTTAACAACATCGACAAGAGAATCGAGCTCGATTCCAAACAGTTTCTCTTCTTCCGTACGCTTACATTTTCGAGCGACCATACCATCAAAAAGATCGCATATACCTGCCATCATAAGGCACGAATAAGAATACGTGATCTTGTCTGTGGTAAACGCGAGAAAGATACCCGCTACCGCGAACATCAGACCCACATAAGTTAAGATGACTGACTTGTTCCATTTACCGATAAACATGTTACTCACCATCCGATATCGTTACTGTTCCGGTCGATCCGTCAATTGTGATGATCTGACCGTCCCTGATCTTACTCATTGCATCCTTGCAGCAGACGATCGCGGGGATTCCGTATTCTCTTGATACGATCGCTGCGTGGCAGAGGATTCCGCCGTACTCGGTTACGATTCCAGACAAGATCGCGAACTTAGGTGTCCAACCTGTATCCGTAAATCTTGTTACGAGGATATCACCCTGCTGGAGTCTGTCGATCTTTGTAAAGTCTTCGATGACTCTTGCGACTGCAGTGATCTTTCCGTTATTAGCACCAAGACCTTTGATGGTATTCTTGCTCTCGCTGCCTTTCAGGATCTGGAAATCATGACCGATCTCGTTGTCGCTGATGTAATTTCTGTATGCGTTATAGTAGAACTTATTTCTTACGATAAGATCGTTAAGATCTTCCTTTGTTTTCTTGCCGTCGATAAAGTCCCAGAGGTTTCCGACCTTAAGGAACCACACGTCTTCCCATGTGTTTAACACGCCGTCTTTTTCGAGCTTTTTCGCGTATTCCATGGTGTACATACGAAGCATATAGTAGAACCTTGTGGATACGTCTCTGAACTCTTCTCTCCACCAGAGCATCTTACGCATGTTGGCGATCTTATCAGAGATCTTTTTGTACTCGGAAGAAGATACTTTTCCTTCAAGTCCCTTCATGATCTTCTCATGAACTTTGTTTCCTCTTTCCTTGTCTTCAAGAGGTGAGAAAGAGTCATCAAGAAGTGCCATGTCCTTGACCATCGCGATCAATACTTCAGGCTCCTCGTAATAGCATGGATAAGTGATATCCAATTCCTTATCGGAATGATATCCGTAATCGCTTATAAGCTTTTTTACAAGCGGCATCTGATGATTATCCTGATCTATGTTCTTCGCGATATCTGACGCGGAATTATCCTGCCAGCAATTAACATCCACTTCACTTGTTCTGATCTTTCTCGTGATGTCCCACATGTCATAGAAAGGAAGCAGGTGTGAGATGTTATCAATGTTTGCAAGAAGCGACAGATATTCGCTTTCAGACACATACTTAAGAAGACTGTCCTTATAAAGTGACTGGTGGATCGTGTTGATGAAGATCTGCCAGAAATATGTTGTCTCTGATCTTAAATATGTTTCCTTAGTAATCTTAGTAAATGACGTCGTTATATCTTCGATCTTGTTGTTATCAAGCTTATCTTTGTAGTCAAAGTAAAGATCCAAAAGTTCCTGCTTGTATCTTTCAGAATTCTTTTTCCTGTCATCAAGAAGGCTCTTTTGTTTTACGATGATCGGGATCATGTGGAAGAGTACCTTTGGAGTAGCATTGGTAACTTTTCCGTCGCCTTCATAGTTTCCGCTGATTCCGTACTCGCTGTCGAATTCTCTTTCCTTATAACCTACGATCTGCTCCATGGTCTTCTTAACTGCAGAAAGATTCCAATAGCATCTGCCGTAGTACATCTCGCCGAGTTTTTTAGGAAGCTCTTCGTCCTTGAGGATCCTGGAGTCAACGATGAATTTTCGAAGAGAATACTCCCAGATATATTCATATAAACTCCACATATAAGGAGTACAAACAGTCGCGGATACACCGCCATCCTTAAAATCGGCCGTGGTCCATACGTCATTTATACCTGCATAGTTGATCTTCGTGATCCTTCTTGACTGAAGGATGAAAAGTTCGCCGTTTTTGATAGCAAACTCGATGTCACAAGGATATCCGAACTCCTGCTGGATGTTCGCGAAGACATCTGCATATTCCTTAACTTTTTCGGAAGAAATGAACTTGTTTCCTTCTTTGCGGTCAACTTCTTTTCCGTCATACCAATTGAAGTGATACTGCTCCGGAACAGTCTTGCCGCTTACTATGTTTTCACCCAATCCCTCAGACACTTCGATGAGCATCGTCTTATCATTTCCCGTAACAGGATCTATGGTAAAGCAGATGCCGCTTAAGTCTGAATCGACCATCTCCTGAACAACAACGGACATCTTAAGGTCACTAAGATCAATTGTCCTGTTGATGAGATAACTTAAGATGATCTCACTAAACATCGACTTATAACATTCGATGACTTTTTCTTCGATATTCTCATAACTTGTGTTAAGGAATGTCTGATACTGTCCTGCAAAAGAGAACTCATCCAAGTCTTCTTTTGTACCGCTGCTTCGAACGGCATAAAGTTTGCCGGAACTAGCCTGTTCCGAGATCTCTTTTTCGATAGAAGAAGGAAGCTTAAGACCGTCAAAAAGTTTACTTATCTTCTCGGAAGTCTCGCGGACATTTTCTTTGGTAAGACCTTTGAGTGCCTCCTTTATCTTCTCATCTGTTCCGTTTGCCTTTACGGTATCGTCGTAGGTGTCACTGTCCAGAACAAATCCGTTCGGAACATTAAACCCTTTGCTTTTCATTAGTAACAGGAATTTTCCCTTATTACCGAGCTTCTCATTTCCCTCTTCCCTGCTATCTAACCTGACGATCATAACGTGTGCTCCTTAAAACATATTCTTCCGAAGCTTCATGAAATAAAGCATCATGTTCAGGAACAAGTGAGTTGCGGCACCGACAAGTACGTACAAGAGGTAAAGAAGTATTCCCAACGGGAAGAACAGCCATACCACAAATGCCACACCGAACACGGAATCAGCCTGATCGAGGAAGACAAAGAAAACCTTCCAAAATCCATTGACCGTCTTACCCGGAGTGATATCAAGTCTTCTTTTAAGAAAACTGTTCGGAAGCTCAAATAATGCATATCCGAGTCCCAAAAGCACTCCGATCAAGACGTTGTACAAAACCGTGTTGTCATGTTCCTGGTAGAAGAAGTTAAGGCCGGCCAATGTCTCGTTGATACAGATCAATCCCCAAAGCACCGAAAAGATAACGTTGAAGATAACGTATCCGATCATGCCCTTCCATGTCTTATTGTCACCGAATATCCTTCGTCCGTCGGCGAAGTTCTTACCACAATCGATAGGACGAGCTGCAAACTTCATTATAGGAAGCTTACACCATATCATCACAGCGATTCCCGCAAGTATTGTCGGGACTAATGTTACGTACATCATAAGTATATATCTGAGCATTGATCGACCTCACCCTCATATCGTACCATACATCATGATATATTCATGGTTCAATTTCATAATATCATCGATACTTTGATAGTCAAAGTAATTTTGTGGCAAATTTTCGCCCTTCTCCAAAACCTCTGTCCTGCAGGCTTTTTCAAACCTTGTTCGAAGATAAACATCATCTTTTCTCAAAAATCCAACCTAAAGTTTTATTCCTGATTTTCGGATTTTAAAAATCCAACCTTAGGTTGGAAAAAGAAAAGGGGACTTACAAGAAATCCAACCTAAAGTTGTGGTTACCTCTGCTTTTCTGCCTGGCCGGGATCATAAAAGTCATGAAAAGACCTTTTGGTCACGATAAATCCAACCCTGGGGTGGAAAAAGATAAAATCCAAATTCAAAAAGCCAACCTTATGTTGGAAAAATATTTTTCAGATTTCGGGAAAGCATCTTAAGGTTGGAAAAAACTGAAGGCACCAGAAAAATCCAACCTTATTTACCCCAAAGAAAAAGAAGCCTTACCTTAAGGTCAGCTTCTTCCTTGATTTATTACAGATTAAAAAGATTATTCCCTGTCGACTGTGATCACAGCCTCGCAATTCTTGCCCAGTTCCTTGATCTTATCGCAGAGGATCTTCTTGATCTCGTCGTCGGTCTTCGGGTTGTCATAGGAAACCAGGATCTCGAAGAATAGCTTGTCCACTTCTTCCTCACGAACGAGCCTGAAGTCATAAAGATTCATCTTAGGATCGATGGCTTGCATGTGCTTTGTAAGCTCTGTACGAATGAATGTGATTTCCTCGTCGGCTGTCATGACAGGATCAACGTGGATGGTAAGTTCGGTTACTATTCCCTTGTCGGTTACGTCTCGCTCGATCTTGTCAATGATCTCGTGGGCTCTTACAAGAGAACAGTCATGAGGCATCTCGACATGAACTGATGCTACGGTTACGTCGTGGCCGTATTCGTGGACCCTGAGGTCATGAACGCCTAGGATCTCGTCATATGTAAGAATCTCTTTCTCGAGTTTTTCGATTGTCTCCTTGTCAGGTGCCGCACCAAGAAGAGGTTCTATTGTCTCTTTTGCAGAGCGGATTCCTGAGAAGATAACGAGGATGGAGACTATTGCTCCTGCCCAGCCGTCGATGTTCTTTTTGAAGATGAGCATGACTGCGACGGACAGTAAGGCAACGCCTGTTGTGATGCAGTCTGCTCTGGAGTCAGCAGCCGTAGCTCTCATTGCCTCCGAAGAGATCCTCTTGGCGATCTTACCGTAAAAAAGCGACATCCAAAGCTTAATGAGAATGGTGATCGCGAGGATTATTATTGTAGTTATATTAACGTCGAGTTCATTCGGGTGGATTATCTTGCCTACGGATTCCTTGAAAAGGTTGATGGCAACCGCGATAACGGCAGCGGCTACAACAAAGCCCGCGATGTATTCCATTCGGCCGTGACCGTACGGATGCTCCCTGTCGGCAGGCTTACCGGAGATCTTGAATCCTACAAGAGTTACTATGGAAGAAATGGCATCGGACATGTTGTTGACGGCATCAGTTGCGATGGAGACCGCACCTGTCAAAAGTCCCATTGTTACCTTGATGCACGCGAGCAAAACATTGCAGATTATACCGACGACTCCTGCGAGAAGGCCGTATTTGTGTCTCTGCGACGGATCTCTAATGAATAACTTTATGAGTAATTCCGACATGCCTTAGCTTCTCCTTATTGTTCGTTATAGTATACCACTTGAAAAGGAGCGAAGCTTAGTTTATTCATCATAGGTTCCGATAACGACCAGTTCGTCATCAAACTTTTTCTTCGGATCAAATCTCACGATAACGGCTCGCTTGCCTACATCACTCTTCTTAATTTTGTAGCGGACTTTGATCTTAATACTTTTTCCTTCGGTTGTTTTTACCGTAGCCCAGACAACTCTTTTCTTATGACTGACGGAGACATTGATCTTTTCTATCGTGCATTCTTCCACCCGGTACTGCCCTTTATTGATACATGAGATCTTCTTTATGCTTCCGATCATGATAGTAAATACAAACACGGCAAGACCCAAGAGCAAAAGCTGTACGATGATCGAGAATATTGCAAAAGGAATGCTTCCTTTTCGGATTATAGTCATTATGCCCTTCGGAATACATCCAAGGACCAGAATGTCAAAGAAAGCGCTCACTACTATGCCCAAGATCTCTTCAGGGATTGCCCTTTTCTTTACTATAGCAATCTCTTCTTCAAGCGGATCTCGTAATTTCATCTTATATATCCTTTCAAAACCTTTTATTCCGACCGTGATTATAACACTTCTCGAAAAAGAAAACCCCGTCAAACCAAGGTTTAACAGGGTCCTATTTCTGAATTGGTGGAGACGATGGGACTTGAACCCACTACCTCTGCAATGCGAATGCAACGCTCTCCCAGGTGAGCTACGCCCCCATACGAGGTGATTATACACCCCGTAAACGGAAATTACTTTAAGGATTCGAGCTTTACGACAGCCTCTTCAAGACTGAGACCTGCGTAGTCCTGAGCATGCACGATGCTGCCTGAAGGACCTTCGGATGTGAATGCAGGAGCAAGGCATCCGACTACCGCAGATGACGGGTCATTTGGAGCCATTGGTCCGCCAAGGTCTGTTCTGCACCAGCCCGGATCAGTGAGGTAGACCAATACGTCTTTTCCGCTTGTGAGCTTAACCAGGTCTGATGTGGTCTTATCAAGACCTGCTTTGCTGGCGGAGTATGGTCCCTGCTCAGGCTCGTTGCAGATTCCTGATGTTGTATTGACGATCCTTCCGAACCCCTTCTCGAGCATTGAAGGAAGGATTGAATAGCAGATCATCATTGGTGCGATGGTGTTTACGCGGAATGACTTTTCGTAGTCTTCCCATGTTGTATCGAAAACGTCCGGTCTGTAGGTCACCTGGATGCCTGCGTTGTTGTAGATGATGTCTATGCTGTATGAGGAAAGATCCTTGATGAGCTTTTCAACGTCTTCCCTGCTTCCGAGATCACAGCCGAAACTTACGGCGGTTGATCCGTTAGATCTTACGATCTCCTCGACTTCAGCGGTGTGCGCTTTGTCGCGGCTTACGAGGATGAGGTTTACTCCGTACTTCGAAAGCTCGATAGTCATGAGTTTTCCGATGCCTCTTGCGGCACCTGTTACAAGGATGGTCTTGCCTTTGATATCTATCATGTTTTTTGCCCCCTTTGATTAAGTGAGGAAATTATAACAGTTGAGGTGTTTGGCTGTGTTCCATAAAGGTCAATTTTTTGTTATAATTTAGACCTGATTTAGACCTAGTCGACAGCGAGGTACACTCTATGAGAATATGTGCTTTTATCGGAGACATGTATCGCGACTATTCGTCAGCGATCATCAAAAGATTGCAAACGCGTGCGGTCGAGAACGGACACCGAATCGATATTTTCGGTAACTGTGCGGTGCCTAGTGACAACCCGCTCCATGCAGAAGGTTTGAAGAGCATCCTTAACATTCCGCCGCTTAAGACATACGACGGCATTATCCTTTGCTCGGATACACTTCATCATGCAGGTCTTAACAGAGAGCTTTTGGACAACCTCATGTCCGCTACGGACATCCCTCCGGTCATCAGTATCAGATGCGACGAAGAGGGTTTCTATAATATCGTTCCTGACAACAGACAAATTCTTTACGAGATCACCAAGCACGTCCTTGATGTAACCGAGGGCGGCGACATCGGATTTGTTACAGGCCGTGATGATCTTGTGGATTCATCCGAGCGCCGTGCAGGTTTTGAAGATGCCATGCACGAGGCAGGCTTTGAAGTAAAAGAGGACATGATCTTCCACGGAAACTACTGGATCGATCAGGGACCTATCACAGCAGACTTCTTTATCCGCGAGGACAAGTCTCTTCCTACTGCCATTATCTGTTCCAATGACTATATGGCGATAGGACTTATCGACGAGCTCGTTGAGAGAGGCTACAGCATCCCGCAGGATGTAATGATAACAGGTGTAGATAATCTGCCGTTCTCACTTAGCCACATCCCTTCGGTAACCACATCCAATATCTCCGAAGAGTATCTTGTCGACACAGCGATCGAATGTCTGGAGAAGATCAGCAGGGGTGAGGAAGTTGACTTCTACATAACGGTTCCTGGCCAGCTCATCATAAGAGAAAGTACAATCGGAAAAACGGAGCGAGATCTCGGTGCAGCATATCACAAGTTGGATCTTATTCAGAAAGCTTACTATGATCAGACTCTCGCGTTCGTTAGACTCAGTTCGGACTATCAGGATGTAATGTCAAAGGACAACTGCGTTAATCTTACGCTGGAGAGCATCGCCAATCTTGGTCTTTTCAAGAAGGTCTTCCTTTGTACTTACGGTGAGAACGACCGTTCCGTCATCGGTATGTTTGACGAGAAACATCTGAATAAATCGTGCAACATACCTTTTGACAAAGAGGACCTTCTTCCGAAGGAATACAATAAGGACTTCGCGGGAATAAGGATCTATCTGCCGGTACACTTCAAAAACGAAGTTTACGGCTATGCCGTATTGGAGATGGATAATGAGGTCGAGGGCTTTTTCGATGAGAGGCTGGAGTTTATGCTCCTTCTGTTCGGCCAGACTTTAAACAGACTTCAGCTTTACAGCAAGCTGTTTGAAGTAAGCGATGTCATGGATCTTTATATCAGGGATGCACTTACGGGAATCTTTAACAGGCGAGGATTCGAGAAAAATATCTCCAACATCCTTGACCGCAAGAAAGAAGAGGATATCAAGATAGCCGTCGCGAGTATCGATATGGATGACCTTAAGTCCATCAACGACGATTACGGACATTCCGCAGGAGACGATGCCATCAGGGCAATCGCCAACTGCATAACCAAATCTTTGAACAAACATGAGTTCGCGGCAAGAATGGGCGGCGATGAGTTCGAAGCAGTTCTTTTTATTGACAACCCGGGAAGGATCGGTCAGTTCATCAGATCATTCAGAACAGAAATGAAGAACGCCAACAAGAAGATCAAGGAAGGATATACGTTAAGTGCCAGCATCGGTACCGCTGAGGTCGACAGCTGGGAGACTTTGATGGAGTCCATGAACAAGGCTGACAAGATAATGTATGTCGAGAAAAAGACAAAGAAGCACAGGTAAATCATTAACAAACTGTTTATACTCAGGAGAAATTATAAAGGAATTTTGTGATATAATGTAAAGGTAATGTGCAAACACATTAGGGGGCAGACAAGAGGAAGAAAACCGTGTCCGAATCTTGTCAGGGCTAATATTATGTTTACTTGGAACTTTCAGTATATGTCGCGTTCCAGGCTGGCAGAGACGTTCAATCAGTTGATGCTCACAGGCCAGACGGGAAGCGTCCTTATAAGGATCCATACTTCCATCCACAAGAAGGATGATGCTGTTGAGCTTGCCAGGTTCATCAAGGAAGTGATGCCGGAAGCCAAGATCTTCGGAACAAGTACTTCAGCTGTTATCAATTGGGGCAAGCTGACTCAGAATCAATGCGTTATTTCCATAACTCAGATGCAGGAAGGCAGGATCGAGACAGCCATGATCCCGACTCTTGATGAGAACGGCGATCCTATTGATACGGAAGATCTTTGTAAGAAGATAAAGAACGATCTTATCGAAGAAGACACCAAACTCCTTTTGACTTTCTCCACCAAGAAGTTCCTTGACATCTATAATTTCGTGGATAAGAGCAACACCTACTGTCCTGAAGTTAAGATGATCGGAGGTCTTGCGGATACTCCTGAGGATTATTACGGCTTCCTTTTCGATGAGACCGGTGCATATGAAGATGCGATACTGATGGCTGCTTTCTCCGGAAGCGAACTGGAGACGACCGTGTCTTATGCGTCAGGCGTCGAGGTCGTAGGTGACGAGGAAGAAATAACCGACTGCTATGGTCCTTGCATCCTCTCCATCAATGACGAGAAAGCCGTAAAAAGACATAAGCTGGTCTTGGAGGACGTGGACTCAAAGTTTAAGAACCTCTTCCCGTTCGTTTATTCGGATGCTCCGGGTATTCCTTTCTACATGTCATATGGCAAGGACAAGAGTATTGCCGATCTGTTCCCGGTCGAAGAGGATTACATCAGAAAGACCCTCCCGAAAAAGGACGGTATCGACATCGACAAGAAGGACGATTATATATACGCTAACCACTATGTGATCCCGGGCAAGAAATTATCAAGAGCCTTCATCTATGACCGTAAGATCATCTCCGATAACAGAGCTCTTTTCCAGACCGTCGAAAACTTCGAAAAAGCTGAGACATTGTTCGGCTATACCTGCGTCGTAAGATCGCAGATCTACTCCAACTGTGTAAAGTGGGAGCTGTCCGCATATGAAAACTGTAATATCTGCGGATGCGTAACTTCAGGAGAGATAACGAACTGCAACGGAAGAAATACGTTCGCGAACTGTACTTTCTCGCTGGCCGTCATGGGCGAAGAAAAATCCACTCAGGAATTCAATCCGTACGCTTTCTCGAGAACGGATTCACTCGCAGAAGACAACATGGATCTTCTCGAATACCTTATGGGCATCGAGGGAGAATTTGCTTCATTTGAGGAAGAGTCTTCTGTTAATTCAATACGTAAGTTCATCAATGATTGTGAAGTCAAGCTCTTGTATGCGGACAAAGAAGACGTATTCAACGAAGCGGCTTTGATCATGGACATGAAGACCAAGGGCTATGACAGGATCTGTTATATCAATGTGTTTAACGTTTCCGACATGAAGACGGTCTTCTCATCAAGAGAGATACAGATAACCAGAAACAGTCTTTTGAACAAGTGTATCAATTATGTGCGTAAGAGACACTACCGTCTTTACATATTGGACGAGTGGCTCTTTGCCATCGGCGCACCTTCGCATATCGTGTCGCTGAATTCATTTGTGACGCATATGGAAGAGCTGCAGAAGGTTCTTTTCGAGACGTCAAAAGAGACAATAGCGATCGTTCCTGGATTCTGTGTCATGGACGGTTGTACGATCGATAACATCAACTCGGTTTATGCGGCAGCCAGGATCGAGATGGGCCAGAAGAACATTCAGTTCTATATAAGCGATGCCGAGAACGAGAAGATCGACGAGGAGAAGATCAGGGAGTATTACCGCATGGTGAACGTCATCAACTATGCGATCGCGCACGACCAGATCATCCCGTATTTCCAGGGCATCTATGATAACGAGACGAAGTCGATACATCACTACGAATCGCTGATGAGACTTAAGGACGAGACCGGAAAAGTTTATAATCCGGCGAGCTTTTTGGATGCGGCGAGATCATTCGGACTTTTGTATGACAACATCTCGATGATCATGATCAAGAAGGTTTTCGAGAAATTTAAGAACGTGAAGAACAAGAGCGTAAGTATCAACCTGGGACTTCGCGATATCAAGAACCGTAAGATGGTAGAGTTTATCTATGATTTCTTAAGGACAGCGGAGCATCCGGAGAACTTTGTTTTCGAGATACTTGAGAATGAAGATGTGGATGATTATAACGCGCTCATCAAGTTTGTGGATACGATCCATAACCTCGGAGGCAAGATATCGATCGACGATTTCGGAAGCGGTTATTCCAACCTGAAGCACATCGTCAATATCCACTCCGATTACCTGAAGATCGACGGTTCCATCGTAAGGAACTGCTGCAACAACAAGGAGGCGGAGAACCTGATCGCATTGATCTCGGGCTGGAAGAAAGTCAGCTCCAAGAACATCAAGATCATAGCCGAGTTTGTTGAGAATGAGCAGATCCAGGACAAGCTTCTCTTCTATGCAATAGATTATTCTCAGGGCTATCTTTTCTCGAAGCCGATGCCGTTCACGGAGGACATGATAAATGATTAACAAGCGCGAAAGAAAGACCACTATCGGAGTTTTGGTTGACGATATCTTTTCCGATTTTGCGAAGGAAGTCATCCACAGCACGATCAACGGAATACCGGACAACAGGGATATCGATGTCGTTGTCTTTGCAGGTAAGTACGTAAGTGATAAACCGCCGCTTGTTTTCGATTATGCATATAAGAAGTTATATAACACCATCTACAAGTTAGCCGAGATATGTGAGGTTGACGGTCTTATCATCTCCCTCGGAAGTATCGATCCGCACGAGGAGAATTTCTTCCTCAACAAGTACAACACGACCTTCGAGAATATTCCTAAGGTCATCGTTGCTGCGGAAATCGATGATTACATTACGGTCAATTACGATAATGAGATGGGCATCAGAGAGGCCATCGACTGTCTCATCAACGTGCACGGAATCACGGAGATCTGTATGCTCGGCGGACGTCCCGACAACGGCGACGCTCTGAAGCGTAAGGACATCTACAGAAGGTGCCTCGAAGAGCACGGGATCGCTTATTCCGAAGACCGTTTTATCGAGACCGATATGTCCATCAATACCTATGCGAAGGCGAGCATTCTTTTGGACAAGAATCCTGACTGTCAGGCTATATTCTGCGTTAACGATGCGGTCGCCAGGGGTCTTTATGAAGCCATGGCCGAGCGTGATCTGATACCGGGCAAAGACGTGATGGTCTTCGGTTTTGATAATACGCTCATGGCGGGCGAACTCATGCCTTCGCTGTCATCCGTCGGTGCCGCAGGCGATATCCTGGGCCAGAAAGCCGTCGACATTCTTCTCGACATGCTGGACGGAAAGGAAGTCGAGTCAGTGCTGTTACCGACGTGCCTTTTCGGACGTGAATCATTCGGCTACGAGATGTATGAATATTCATCCCTCGAGATGAGCAACGTGGATTCATCCTTCATCTACAGGATGTTCGACGACTGCTTCTACAGATACAAGAACGAGAAGATCAAGAAGAAGGACATCAACCTGAAGCGCCTGTTCTTCGAGATCGCGTCCAAGATGCTCCTCGCCATGAAGCGTAAGTACATGAGCCTGGAGGAATTCAATGAACTTAAAAGGCTCATCGAAATCTTTTTCGAAAACGGTATCATGGAATACACAGATACCGCAAAGCTCATCAAGAGTATCGACCGCCTGCAGGCCGGCATGAACGTAATGGTAAAATCGCCGTCTGCGAACGTCATGAACAACCGTCTCTTCTCCTACATGAAGGACCTGGCGCTACGATACGTCTCGCAGAAACTTCATAACGAGCAGGCTCACTATAATTCATCAAGAGACGCCATCGTTCAGTTCCTGGTAAGTTCCATCGACTTCACCGGCTCCGAGGATGATCCTATGCCGAGGATCCTTCAGAGTCTCAACAAGCTGGGCTTCCAGAACGGTGCTTTCTATATGTATCGAAAACCTGTCCACATCACTTCGGAAGGGCCTAAGGAAGAAGACTTCGAGTCCACCATCGATCTTCGCTGCGCGATGAAGAACGGCGAGCTCTACGTACTGCCGCCTGAGCGCCGCTCGACCCCGGTAGGCGAGATGTTCATCCGTGACGAGATCTCCTCCGAATGCGACGGCTTTATCGTCTTCCCTGTTTTCCACGGACCTGTCATCTACGGTGCCCTGGTCTGCGAAGCAAACTACGACATTTACGACAGAGGCGAATATATCGCGGATCAGCTCGGTTCTGCCATCCACTCTTCATATCTCCAGCAGGAGATCAACAAAGAGCGCTCGGAAAAATCATAACGCCCGATCACACGATTAACAAAATAAAGACCAAGACTTAAACATTTCTTTAACAGTTCTTGGCTTCATATTAACGTTGCCGTTTTATCCTTGAATCATAAAACAAAAGCGAGGGTACAAAAATGAACGACGTAAGAAAGCACATGAACATCCCAATGACAACAGCTCTCAACAACAGAGCTTACTGCAAAGAAATGGCAAGAAACATCGAGAGAGAGGGCCTCATCACAGGCATGACAACATCCCAGCTCTCATGCGAGATCTTCGCTCATGCATATGTTTTCTGCAACTTCAAATATGTTCCGGGAATCATCAGGAACACCGCTTTTGCTAAGAGTGCTTATCACAGCACGGCAGACGGCGTCGATCTCGAGGACAACGGTGACAGCCTCGTTAGAAGGATCGCCTATAGAGTAATCTGGCTCATGCCTTCAGTTGCTTAAATCTCTAGTTAACTTCCTTCGGGCTTATGATGACCGAATTATTGAACGCGCGGGAGAAAGCTCCTTTGATATGGTTCTCATCTTCATATGTTCCGTGAACCATGACAACAAGTTCCTTCGTCTGATAAAAGCACAGGAACTCCGTCTTTTCGTTATTCTCGTTAAGCATGATCTTCTGATCCAACCCGGCCTTTTCCTCGTCCAAAAATCTGAACTTAGCCTCCCCGTTTTTTCGAGCGGTATTATAAGAATTCTTACAGAAAGTCTTGGCCTCGTTCTCGGATTTGAACTCAATGATCATCGCACTCATTTGAACATCCTTGCCATAATTCATCGTGGCATAATCCATGTGAACTATGCCCTCATCCGTGAAATAAACCCCAAAGGAATTCTCGTTCTGATGACTGATATATTTCGGCTCGTAATCCTCCTGATACACGCCGATCATGCCGTTGCCGTCCGTATAGTACGAACGAATCTCACTCTCAGGATCTATCTTCGTCAGGTGGATCTTCTCCCACCTCTTGATTATCGAGTCCCTGTTGAACTCAGTAGTGGGGAGATCAGCTTTAACATAAAATGTGACGATTATCGCAGCGGAAATACACAAAACTGCGATCAGGACATTAAACCAAACAGGCTCCTTGTTAGAATTCTTCATCATGTCATTTCTCCCCAAAAAATATCCCCAAACTATGTTGATTCTACCATAGTCCGGGGAACATTATTTTGTCTTTACATCCGCTTTAGCCTTTTTCTTAAAAGTTTTATCTTAATCAATGAATTGCAGGTCTAGAATAAATTCTCTGGTCTTTCTCTAAAACCTCCACATCATTAGCATCATAATCACTTAGGACATCCTTGAAGCATCCCAAGTCAATATACTCGTTATATGTATGATCATCAGTAATGATTTTTGCATTCTTACATGCATAAGTTAAAAAGGTATCGTCAACTTCTTTTTCTCCTAAACGGGGATAAGTAAATAGTGCTCCATATATTTCATACTTGGAAAAGCAATCATATTCTGAATAATACGAAATACTATCTAAAACTCTCGCTCCGTACTGAGAATTGTCAATTACTACGGAAGAGTAACCTCCTGCTTTATAATCTTTAAAAGTGAGAATAGAACCACCTATCGTTCTAATATCCGAATTGTTATCTGAAGTGTTCAGTTGAAGAATATTTATCTCCAGCCTATAAGGGAACAATAAAATACCATATCGCTTTTCGAATGCTTCCTTAATATCAATACAGTTACCGGGAAAAAAGGCATCCTTATCATAAACATCCGTCTCACACACAAAAGAGATAGTTCCTTCTTCTATCCCTTTAAAATTTAATGATGCATATTGAGATTCCATGCTTTCTGCGAATCTTCCAATGGAATATCGACAAATCAACAATCCAGATATCAAAAGAAGTGCTACTCCAATAACAAGAAGCAAAAAAATCATTATACGCTTTTTCATTCTTTCCATAACGATCATCCTAAAAAGTACTAATAACTGATGGAAGGATAAAATCTATATCCATCCTAGGATTCCAAAAACCGCCTGGTGACACCTCCTCATAGATAATTCCTCCAAAACCTCGAGTTTTCCATTCAGGAATAAAACTCAGATTTAATGATCAGAGCCGTTTCTTCGTCACTAAATGGTCCGTATTCTTCAATAAAATGCTCCACTTCATCAGGTGTGTTCAAGTACATTGTAGCCTTCTTTTCTTCTTGCGCTTGATAGCAGTGATTACAGTAGAGGACATAAACAATATCAGTAATCCGAGAATAAGCGCTGCCTTTTTCAATTTGTCGCCACATGCTATTGTGTGGGTGGTCATTCAATCATTTAATAATTTCAGGAAACTCAGCATCTTTGACGAATTCTGTTATTTTACCGCTTGTATAAAGATCCAATCTGTTACACATTTTCAGATATATATCGTACGCATTCTTTCCTTCTTCGTCATATATTGATATTTGAAAATGTAGCCTGCAGTTTCCGATTAAATAGCTTGCATTAAAGACATACTCGTGTGAAAGATATTCAGTAATCTCTACAACATATTTGTCTTCGTCATCCTTCTCATAATAAAGTTGGAACCCGAACTGAGCAGGATAAACCAATGTTCCCTCATCATTCGCCACCTCAGGTTCATCGGAATACTTTAATCTAGTAGCTGCAATATCTTGTGACTCTTGTGCATTCTTTTTCTTATCAAATTCATACAAGAACAAAGATAACTTCAATCCGCTCATCCTAAATGTTTGAATTACATTTGAATCCTTCTCTCGACCATAGCGATAACGGAGAGTATAATCTCCGCACTTTTCTTCTTTATACTTTCCTTCTGGGACGAATTCACATCCATTAGCATCGAGACAAGTATTCATTATTCGGTCAAATTCAGCCGAACTTTTACAAGACACACATGTAAGAACAATGAGTAACATTATACCTGCTATTATTCTCTTCATATTATTATCCTCTCTCACATATCTAAAACCGGATCATGTATCAAAGAAACAGTAGAATAAGGTAGATTTTGTGGCAAATATACAATAGGGACATCTGTTCTATCTTTCGAGTTATATCCATCCAGGGTAATATATATCTCTCCTCTCAACACATCTTCGTTGATACCACTATACAAATCATAGGGGGATAGATTTTTAGTAAAACACTTGAATCCACAGGCATTAGCAATATCTTCGATAGTTAGTCCGCCGCCTATATAAGTATATTCGCCAGGAGAAAAGCAACCTGTACTTTCCTCTAGATTGTATTTACCATCATTAGTTTTATCTGTCACTTTATCATACAGCCAAACAAGAATATCTTTGTCTTCTTCGCTGATTATATTTATATTTCCAGCCATAAACCAAAATTCCATGCTTTCTGGTCCAGATATCGCTGTATGAAGTGCTGCATCCGCCGCCACGACTTTTTTTATTCCATTCTTCTTGTCAATAAAATTTGTTGCTAAATTCTCTTCTTTATAGCCACAATAACAAGCATAAAGATTGAGGCTTTCTATTCTCTTATCTTCAAGTTCAGATACACGTATAGGCAATTCTGATTCTTTATTGAGATACTCATCCATACATAGTATCTCGTTTTGCTCACCCTCAATTTTTTTACTTAACAATATTGCAAAATTGTTGCCATGACAGTACAGAACTACATTTTTAGGCTTGTAATAATATCCTGTGTATGCACCATGCATACCGATGCCGTTCCATTCTTGAACAAAGGAATCTATTCCTCTAAACTCTTTGAAAAATGTGGTTAACCCATGAGAAAGATATATACTGTACATTATCTCTGCATATTTATAAAAATCCGGGCTGGCAAAAAGATAGACTGCCTCTGGATTTGAAATTTTAGGTCTAGCATCTTCATCATCCCAAAAGTCATCACTATCGGTGTCTTCTACTGTAGGATCGCTCTTATAATCCCAGTACCAGATATCATCTATATTGATTCCTAAAACACTCTCAATATTTGTGTTCTTAAATACGCTAGATTTTCCAACATTTTTCTTTGTTCCTAATTCTGTGTAGTCCGTCAGTGAATCATTATCTGTATACTTTGTATCCGGATCTGTGAATATCAAAGTTCCATTCGATAAAAGATGTCCTGTCGTTTCTTCATAATTTGAGAGATTATCTCCATCTGTATCTTTTGTAAGATCTTTTGTGAAGTGCAAACCACTTAATACTTCAGACAAAGCTTGAGGAAATCTTTCTTGGAGAGTTTCTTTGTTCGAACTGATTTCCTTATCTATCTTTACACTTGGATAACTCTCAGAATTGAAATAACATGTATCATTCAACGATATAACAATAACTCCATCACAACTAGGTTCGTAGCCCAATATTTCTTCATACTCTTCCTTTGCTTCATCTAAGTTAATTAGATAAGCATCCGTAATCATTATCAAAACCACTTTCTCATCTGGTTTAGCAAATATCCTCTTTGTTTCTGAAACGATGTTGAGAAGATTTGTATGATCAGGTCCCCAACCTGCACCCTCTTTATCACCATAGAGATCGGTTTTATACGTAAGATCTTCAGCAATCTCTATATACTCAGATTTGCTTCCTTCCCTATAACTATACGAATATGCATTATAGTAAGTCAGCAAGATAATATCCTGTTCACCCATAAAGTCCATAACAACATCAAAGGCATCATAAGATTGACCTCTAAATTCTTCTGTATCTATATCGGCATAGTTCATAGCTATGAGATATTTTACCGTTCCATCATTTCCATTCAGATATCTTTGTCTGTTTTCAGAAAGAAGTTTGATTGATTTGATCCACGTTGCTATCCATTTTGTTTTACTGATCAGCATATATTCAGAAAAATGAGTAGTTACATAGCTAACAGTATTGTTCTCCTTATCCAGTATCTGTTCTTCATCCAGCATAACGTAATCGCCGTTTGCTTCATCATACCAGAGAATACAAAGATCCTCCTCATCAACACCAATCTCATTCTCGTCATAATGGAATACTATCGTAGCTGTGTCAAAGTCTGAACTTGTTTCTATGCTTACAAGTCCTCCAACTATTGCTTCTATCTGTGATGAATAGACATCCTTGCCATAGACATCTTCTATGGATGTAGTTGAAGATATAAGATTTGTAAAATTCCCTTTTATTTCTACCAAAGTTACACCTTTAAGATCAGCATCCTCTGCTATCTGAAACCCCATCTCCTGATATGTCTTCTCATCTTTATCAAGGATACCATCCCCGTCAGAATCCAATGATGCCGGATTTAAACCAAGTTTAAGTGCATCACCGTCAAGGATTCCATCATCGTTGGAATCCTCTTTGTTGGGATCTGTTCCATATACAATAATTTCATCATAATCGTTTATATCATCAAAATCTGAATCTGGCAGAAACAGACATGTTCCATATCCTGCTTCTACAGAATTCGTCAATCCGTCCTTATCGAAATCTTCATCTCCATCAACTGTTCCGTTTTTGTCTGAATCCCGATCATTAGGATAATACCCTATCCCAATTTCCGTAAAATCATTAATCCCGTCATCATCTGAATCAGGATTATTCTTGTCTGTTCCATATAATTCCTCTTCATAGTCCAATAAACCATCATTATCTGAATCCGAAAATGCATCATAATCAGGACTTACTGTTGCTGTGGGTTCTGGCGTTACAGTAGGTGCTTCTGTAGGCTCATCAGTTATCGTAGGAATCGGGGTGATTGTCGGAATATCTGTTGGAGTTGGAGTAACAGATTCTGTTCCTTCTTGAGAATAAATGTAATCCAGATAATCAGCTATTCCATTTTCATCTGAGTCTTCTGTCAAGGTATAACCCAAGCCAATCGATTTCATTGATACATTATCAATGGCAAATTCATTTTCCGTTGGTATTCCTTGAACACTTACAAAGAGCATATTCGCGGATAGATTCTGAGAATATCCGTCATTGGAGATCACGTAGGTGTTATTATCTTGTGTTTCAATAATTGCATTAGAAACAGCAGTTATCTCATATTCAGAATCAAAGCATAAGGACCAATCTTCAATGTATTCCTGGGAACTCAAGATAAGAGCTCCGTTAAAACCATTGTCCCATTTTGAATACTCTTGATAGGAAACAAGGTACTTTTCGCTTTCGACTTCTTTTGTTTGGATATTAAGAAGATACCAATCTGAAAGTTCGATATATTCTTTATCACCAAGATTCAGTGTCATTCCGATTGTTGCTTCAGAACCAACCTCTATATCCTGGTTATAGATGTTATTTCTAATGGTATATGTTCCTTTGTCATCGGATTCTACTATGGAAGCATTCCAAATATTCTCTATTATGTATGGGGTTTTAAAAGTCAGGTGCCAGTTATCTATCTTCTTATCACCTATGTTATTTACTTTTAGTTCAATATTGGCATGACCACTCCAAGCGGAAGATACAACCGCATTCACTTCAAAAGTGCAATTCTCATCTAAAGAGTAATATCTGGTATCAGAATCTGCCAAAGCTGTAGCAGGAATAATACTTATCAACAAGAATACAGTTAAAACGAGGCACAAAACCTTACTTGAATTACTTTGGTTTTTCCCAGATTTCATACAATCCTCCAACAAATCCCTTATTTACTTTCAAAGATACTATGATTGCCATTTCTTGACAAGATTATTTAATATTTAAAAGCATAATAACAGGCACCTTTTGTTTTCCAAAAGTTGCCTGTTAAGTTTTCTCTTCACTTCTCTATGTCTATTTCTTATGATCCCGTGAAATCATATCTCTTCACGCCGAGGAGCCAAAATTTGTAACTCAAAAAGAAAAACAATAAACCAATGAGCGGCGAGAGATACGTAAGCACCGGAATGTTATCAGGTTCGAGAAGTATCAGGCTCGGATAATACGCGACAAACGCGATCGGAATGATAAAGGTAAAAAGGATCCTGAAGATCCCGCTGAAGATATTAGTCGGATACTTCGCGAAGTCCTTGAACCTGAACATGATGACCATGACATATCCCGATCCCCTGATCCAAAAGCACGTCGCAGCAGCCGCATTCATGATGGCGATCATAAAAAGCGACGCCGTGAAAAGGAACACGATGAGCTTAACTATCGCCATGAACGTCACCGGAATTCCTATGTGGCTCCATGCGAACACCAGCGTTCCTATTCCGAACGCCAGCTGTCCCAATCCTTTCACGTCAAAGACCTCAGATATGAAGTAGAAAAACACGTTGATCGGCCTAAAACAGTACTTGATAAAATCGCCAGATTCCACCGCATATCTCAACGACCAGTTGTTATCAAAGAAACACTGCACCGGCGTCAGCGCCACCAGAGAGAAGCCGTACAAAAACAGCATGTGGTAGTAGTCCCAGCCGTTGATGGTCGGAAAGTTCTTGAAAAGGATCATGAACGTGATAAAGCCCGACAGGTTTACCATGATCATTCCGAATGTTGAAATCACGAAGTCCGCGCGGTAGCTCATCTTGCTCTTCAGATCCTGCACCAGGATCTTCCTGTAGATGCTCAAGTAGAACTTCAGCCCGCGTCTCCTTCTTTTTTCGGTTCTTCCCATTGTATCAGCCTCCGTTCACGGTGATTTTCTTCACCGAGTGGTTCCAGAATAATGTGCTAAGTATCGTGAGCACGACAGCCCATCCCAGCTGCAGTCCCAAAAGTGTAAGAAGTCCCCTTGGTGTATCCGACCCGTTTTTTCGAAGAAGGACAGTAAGAGGGATGTCATAGACCGCACGGAATGGTAAAAATTGTACTATTTTTCGAAAAGTCTCAGGGAAAAAGGCCAAAGGGATCGAAGCGCCCGAAAGCAGCAGAACTATCGTCTCTTTAACAATGTTAATTCCCCAAGTCGACTCCGTATAAAGGCAGATCGTCGCGACCGACATCTCAATATTGAAATTTACGATGAGTGCGAGCACGGTCGAGATCACAAAGTAAAGAAGGTTCAATCCCATCGGGATCGCGCCGTGTGTGACGATCATAACGACCACGAAAGTCGGCAGGAATGACAGCAGAAAAAGTACTACGTGGCTTCCGGAATAACTCCAGAACATGTACCTCTTGTACTTCATCGGCTTTAGTAGATCCAGGATGATCTTGCCGGACTGAATGGATCTGCTCATATCCCAGACGATGAACATCTCCAAAAAGTTGAAGAGCGCCGTCGCGAGGATCAGGTAGATCATGGTGTCCGTAAAGGACATTCCGTTTACGACTTCAACGCCTGACGACGCGTAGATCGACTTCCACAGGAAGTACACGAGGACCAGGTATATGAGGTTTCCGAACAGTGTCACGGCAGTGCCCAGACGGAACTGCAAGGATTCCGTTATACCTGCACGCGTCAAAGCAATGCATCTTCTTAAGGTCATGCCGCGCCTCCTTCGTAGATCTTCTTGATAACCTCTTCAGTCGAGATGTCCTGAAGTTCGATATCCTTGATCCTCTGTTCTTTCTGCTTCTTCGTGATGATCTCCATGATGTCTGTCTTGCTCTCGTCAATGACCATCTCTTCCCACGTGTCATCCGCGAGCTTAAGTCTTAATGTCCTATAAGAACCAAAGTACGACTTAAGGTGGGAAATATCATTGTCGTAGATCTTCTCGCCCTTATCGATTATGACTACTCTCTTACAGAGGGCATCAACGTCTCCCATGTCGTGGGTAGTAAGGATAACCGTAGTCTTCTTTTCCTTATTTAGTCCCAAGATGAGCTCTCGTATCTTCGCCTTCATCGATACATCCAGACCGATGGTCGGTTCGTCGAGAAAAACCGTTGCAGGGTTGTGCAAGAATGCTGCCAGGATATCACTTAAAGTTCTCTGTCCGAGTGACATCTGTCGTACCGGTTTATTAAGGATCGGTTCGATATCAACAAGGCTTCTATAGAGCTCCATCATGTCGTCGTAATCCTTCTTGTCCACAAGGTAGATGTCTCTTAAAAGTTTGAAGGATTCAACCAAAGGCAGTGACCACCAAAGCTGACTTCTCTGTCCGAAAACAACACCGATGTTCTCACAGTTTCTGGTCCTGTCCTTATAAGGTACCGTTCCGTTTACGATGATCTCACCTGATGTCGGTTCCAGTACTCCTGTCATCATCTTGATCGTTGTGGATTTGCCTGCTCCGTTAGGTCCAAGGTATCCGATGATCTCACCTCTGTTGATGGAAAGAGAAACATCTTTTACGGCAGATACGACCTTATAGTCACGGGAGAAAAGATCTCTTATACTTCCCTTCAATCCTTCGTGACGATTCAAGACTTTGAAGTCCTTACAAACGTTATTCATTACTATGATCTGGTCTGACATTTCACTCATTCCTTTCGGTCTTGACTGTTTTATTGATCACAAGTATATTGTAAGAAAAACGCAGATTATAGGTTATTTTTTCCAGTATTTCATAACAATCTTACACGCTTATGGAAGATTGTTATTGTTTTCGAGAGAAAGGAACAAAATCGTTATGAATCATGATGTTATGGGTTTGATCGTAAAAAGAGAGGACGGATCCGAGATCGTCAACTACGACGACGCGTCATTTCCTTCCTATATCTTTGACGGCTGGGTCGCTCCGAAAGTTACTTGGGAGAGGGTCCCGCACTTCCACGAGGATGTCGAGATCGTAACTGTAACTTCAGGCAACATGGCCTATTCGGTCAACGGCAAGACGCTGATGCTTCACGCAGGTGACACCATCTTCGTCAACTCGAATCAGATCCACTACAGCATGGCATTGGACGGCGAGTGTGCCAAGTACGTGATCTTCATCGCGCACCCTGACATCCTGAATTCGTCCTTGCAGGTACAGCTGTCGGCCTTGCTTCCGATCATCAGCAACCCGGATCTGCCGTACCTCCGATTCAGGGACATCAACCGTGACACGGAAGAACTCTATAATCTCATGATCGGACTTCCAGCCATCAAACACGATCCGTTTCAGGTGACAAAGAATTTCTTCCTGATCTGGGAGATCATCATGAGGCAGAGCGCGACGATTGGAGCTCTTGAGAAGAATGAAAATTCCGACTCTCACATGCAGGTCTTTAAGACCATGATGTACTTTATCCAAAGAGAATACACGCACACCATTACACTGGACCAGATCGCACAAAGCGGCAACATCAGTAAGTCACTTTGCAACAATCTCTTCAAACAGTATGTCGAAGAATCTCCGATAAATTACCTACTCCATTTCCGCTCCCGTAAGGTCGCAGAATACTTAAGGATGGGAAATCACACCCTAACGGAGATTGCCTCCCTCACAGGATTTTGCGGAGTCAGCTACATGTCAGAGACATTCAAGAAATACTTCGGAAGCTCACCACGTGAATACAAAAAGAAGTGGGCAAATGTCGCGGCCGAGGAAGCAGCCGCCATGCTCGAAAGAGAAAAGAAAGAACAGGGCCTTTGTCTTCTGATGGCAGAAGAGTAATCAAGGGGTCATCTCACCTTCATTCATCACTGTGCTTTTGAAATCCAACCCTAGGTTGGATACTATTTCCATGCCAAGATAAAAATGCAACCTTAGGTTGGAAAAACATTTTCTCGATTTTAAAAATCCAACCTTAAGTAGGACTGGTTCAAAAGGCAGAAAAGAAAAATCCAACCCTATGTTGTAATTACCTTTGGATTCTGTCTTCTGGTCATCTTGTGATCCTTTTTGGCATCCAAAATCATGATGCTTATCTAACATAAGGTTGGAAAAATTATTTTTGGATTTTCTGAATCCAACCTTAGGTTGTATTTACATTCGGTTTCTGCCTTCCGGTCTTCTCCTGATCCTTTTCAGAACCAAAAAGGAGGATGTTTCTCTAACATAAGGTTGGAAATATTTTTTACGGATTTTCTGAATCCAACTTTAGGTTGGAAAAACAAAACCAAAGAGCAAAAATCCAACCTTATTCAACCATGGTCCCCTTGACCTCAAGATTCAAGGCACAAAAAACAGGCACCCACAAACTCAAAAGGGTGCCTGCTTATTTACTTACTTGTATGTGCCGGGACTTAGCCTTCTATGGCAATCGTATTGCCGCCTTCGAGAGGTTTGAGTTCCCTCTTCGGAATGCAGAGCCTCAATACGCCGTCTTCGAATTTGGCCTTTACATCTTCGACCTTTACCTGGTCACCGACATAGAAGCTTCGCTGCATTGCACCGGAGTACCTCTCCTGACGGATGATCTTGCCGTGCTTATCTTTCTTCTCGGTGTCATGTCCCTTCGACGCACTGATGGTCATGTAGCCGTCTTCAAGCTTGACGTTGATCTGATCTTTCTTGAAACCCGGAAGATCCATCTCCAGCTCATAGGTCTCGTCTGTCTCGTGAACATCGGTCTTCATCATGTGCTGCGCATTCTTGCCGTACAGTTTCTTATCGATGTTAGCGAGTTCGTGTGTAGGAAAACCCCAAAAATCATCAAACAAGTTTTCTCCAAAAATACCGGACATCAACATAATATCATCTCCTTTGAAATGTTGTTATCCGAGCATCGGGGCGGAGGTCTTGATCTATTGATCTTCGTTCCTTTGTTCTGACCACATTATAGACCCGGAATTAGCACTGTCAAGGTGAGAGTGCTAATCAAAAGTGACCAAGTTCGTAGGCCGTTTTTTGTGCACTTTTTGACGGTCCGACCTTGCTTATCGGAACTATAATATGTGGGGTTACACTTCGCGGGAAGCCGGTATCTCATAGGACCACGGCATGATCTGCTCGAACTTGTGAGCCACCGCGAAAACGTCCTCATCCCTGAACTTCTTTCCAATGATCTGCATACCGACCGGCAAGCCCTTGCTGTCCAGTCCGCACGGTATCGACGCAGCAGGATTTCCCGTAAAGTTCTCGAAGAAAGTCTCGCAAAATCCTATGATCTGCTCCACTTCTTTTCCGTTCACGGTCTTTGGTCCCTTGGTGTTTCTGTCATCCGCGTTCTTTACAGGGGAACATATCGTAACAGGTGATATCAATATATCGTACTTATCGAAAACATCCTGCTGATTATCAAGTATCTCAGTCCTCATGTCATTGAACTGGCGGTAGTCCATGACTGTCGAATTAAAGGCGACGTCATTCCAGTAGATGAACTCCTCAGGAAGCTCGTCTCTGTGATCTTTCAGGATATCGAATCCTTCCCTTCTCCACATCTCCATGTCGATGGATGTGTCGATGGAAATACTCCTGCACCAGAGCTCTGCGAACTCGTTGGAAGTGTGCTTGAAGTTGAACTTAACTTCGTCGACTTTTGCACCTGCGAGTTCGAGTTTCAGTGCGGCATTTTTGACGATGGTCTTGATCTCTTCCTCGACAGGAAAGATGCCGAAATCATAAGTGAAAGCGATCTTCCAATCTTTGATCGGTTTTTGCATGAGAACAGTAAAATCCTTCTTGCCGTGATCAAGGCTAAGCGGGTCTCTAGGATCATACTGAGCCATGTAGTTGAGCATTACGGCGCTGTCCTCGACGGTCTTTGTGATGGCGCCGTTAAAGCAGTAAGGATGAGTTGCTGTCCAGCCGTCAGGACGGCATACACTCGGGATCGTTCCGACGGATGCCTTGAAGCCAAAGCAGCCGCACCAGGCTGAAGGAATACGGATGGATCCGCCGCCGTCGGAGCCTTCACCTAAGAGGATGAGGCCGTCGGCAACTGCGGCTGCAGTTCCGCCTGACGAACCGCCGGAATTATAGTCGGTGTTGAACGGTGTGGATGTAGGACCGTATAGTTTGTTGTCGCAGGTGCCTCTGAATGCGAAGGCAGGAGCGTTGGTTTTTCCGATCGCGATTGCGCCTGCTTTTTCGGCTGCTTTGCAGAACATGGAATCTTCAGGGTCGATGCGGATGAGAGACTTAACGCCGCCGTGGGAATTTGGCCAGCCCTTTTTCGAGGGGAGAAAATCCTTAAGAGCCATAGGAACACCGCACAAAGGACCGACGGATTCACCGGACTTGAGCTTTTGCTCGAGCCTTGCGGCCTCAACAAGGGCCTCGTCGATCTTGGTGTATGTGAAGGCGTTGATGCTCGGATTGCGCTTCTCGATCCTCTGAGCAAAATAGTTGATGACTTCGGTCGGGGACACCTCGCCTTTTTGGACGAGACTGCCGAGAGCGACTCCTGACAATTCTTCGAGTTTCATAGGGCTACCCCCTTATGCTGCTGTCTTAAGTCCGTCGAGGTAGACCTGACCGACTTTCTCCTGCTCCCATTTCTTGGAGATCCTGTAACCCATAGGTGAGAAGAGTGCCTCGAGAAGGAGCTCGATCACCATGGATGTTGTGGAACAGATGAGGACCTGAGTCCAGTTCCAGCCGAAGAAAACGTGTGAGACCATGGCGGAGAATACGAAGTTATCCACCCACTGCGCAACGCTCGTGGAGATAAGGCTTCTTGTTGCAAATCCGCCGTAGTTGCCCTTGTCGGTTTTCTTGCCGATGAAGTGGTTGAGTGCGGAATTAACGAGAGTTGAAAGGAACATTGCAGTGCATGAGCCGACTACGACGTACCATGCGCCTCCGAAAGTGCTGTCGATTCCGCCGGAGATCATCTCGCCTACGGAAGGATCGGATGCTGAATAATATGCTGCCCATCTGCCCGGAGCCATGCTCAGAAGCTTAAATACGAGCACGCATCCAACGTTGACGGCCATGGCCAGAACAGAGATCTTTGTTGCTGCCTTAGGACCGAATCTCTTGCAGATGCAGTCCATGCACAAAAACGAGATCCAGGAAAGCGCGAGACCGCAGTTGAGACAGAAATAGTCAGAGCGGTACAATTCCTTGCTCGCCAAAAGATTCATGCAGACAACGGATAGAATAAACATGGAGGTGACCATGGACGGCACGCTCCTCAAGAGGATCTTGTAATCCTCGTAAATGCGCTTAATAGCGTTCATAAATTGTAACTCCTTTGGTTTTAGGTTTTACAAGCAGGATATCGGACCCGAACTGCTTGGCCTTTTCTTTCTCGAAAACGCGTCCTTATTATAATACGGAAAAATAAAATAGCAAGTGTTACTGTTTCTCAAACTTAAAGCAGTAACTAAACCTTGGCATATCGTTGACAATAAGATTAGGAGCTATAGACTCTTTCTGACCATAATCAAGTCTTACTGTTTTCTTTCCCGTTGTTACCTCGTTCTGATCTTCATCATGATCCCATTCCACAACTGTTATCTCAACCTTGTCATCTTCTATGCTCTCTATCTTCAGATCCCAATTTCCCTGTTCGATCATTTCCTTATCTTCCACTTTGGTAATGGTATTGGCTGACATAAAAAAGCAATCGCCTTCATGGACGTTCTTTATCCTGTCCTCACTCCTTCCGTTGAAATCATCACCTGCGATTCCATATCCGGAACTGTAGATCTCGGCAACCATAGTGACAGCCTTCTTTTTGCTGCATGCACAAAAAGATAATACCAAAACAAATACAAGTAAGAACGACAATAACTTTTTCATTAATCGACCCCTTTATGATTCCTTCGTGAAGATTATGTAGCTTTCACCGGCGTTAAATAATTGATCGGAAAACTCGTTGTTTTTGAGCACTTTTTGCATTTCATCATATTTCACGATTTCAGTACCCTGATCGGTCGAAACCGTTATGCCGTCATCATCGATACTTACGATCTCGATCGCAACTTCATCGGATCTGAACATTAAAAGATTTAATTGATTCCACTTGATCTGATCGCCTTCTCTGAGATCTTCGAATTCAAAATCTTCTGTCCAGTCCGGCGCGGGATAATAGCCGAAACTTCGGCGATAGATGTGCGCTTTCATCGTGACTTCGAAATCGCGGTCAGGCTCGGTCGGTGACGGGTCGGCGGACTTTTTCGAGCAGGCGAAAAAGGATGATGAGAGGGAAATTATGAGAAGGACGGATAATAGTTTTTTCATGCTGCCTCCTTGGTGAAAGTTACGGTGTAATCGTAGTTGGTCCCGTCATAGACGACGATGCCGGAAGGGACGTGCTGCTCCTGGTCGAAGTTCAAGTCGAGCTCGGTTTGGTGGACGGCGATCTTTATGCTGTCATCGCTGACGCTCAGGATCTCGATGATGTAATCCGCGGAATTGTCCCTGGATTTTTCGGTGAGCCTTTTGAACTCTTTTCTGTTGAATTCTTCCTCGAAAATGTCGCCCTCCCTTACGTCCTTGACAACGTAGTCGTAGGTGCCGTGGCCCAGGTCTTTGCCCGTGATGCCGCAGCCTCCGTACGTGACGTGGACCTTCATCTTGATGCGGGTCCTTGTTCCTTCGGCGGCGGGCTTTTTCGAGCAGGCAAAAAGGGATAATGCGAGTGCGAATATGAGTAAGATCGATAATAGCTTTTTCATGTGTTTTCCCCCTGTCTCTTACCCTTATGGACAGGAAAACGGGGCGGATGTTTCACGGCGTATTGAAAAAGTTTGGGGGGCGTGATATCTTAATATTGAACGTGTTCAATATGCGAGGTTTGCCATGAATAAAGAAGAGAAACTCAACATCACTAAGGAAAAGCTCATAAAGGCAACGGCCGCCCTGATGGAGAAAGCTGATGACCCGCTTCAGGTTACTTCCAGGGAGATCGCGGCCGCCGCGGACGTGAAGCCGTCCATGATCAATTACTGCTTCGGCTCCAGGGAGGAGCTGCTGTATGCGGTGTTCAACGATCTTTATAAGTCTTTCCTCGCGAAGTACGATGTCGAGAAGCTTCTTAAGAAGGACCTCCCGCCGAAGGAGCTGCTCAAGAAGCTCCACTTCATCGTGGCCAAGTGCCTTATCGAGAACCCGAAGTTCACCAAAGCGATCACGCCGCACGTGCTTTTTAAGCGCGACCTGGGCAAAGAATCCTTCAGCTTCCCTTACGTCATGAAGCACTTCGGAGGCAGGCGCACCGAGGCCGAGTGCAGGCTCATCGCGTACGAGCTGTCCACCATGATGCAGCTCATCATCTACCGCAAGGACGACATCAGGAACGACTTCGGCATCGACCTCAACAAGGACAAGGAGCTCCGCAGGTACATCGACCTCCGCGTCGACATGCTGCTCGGTGATTAACGTGAGCCACATATTCCCTCTCGGCAAGATCCCACAAGGCAAAAAGGCAGGCGGCAAGGCCATGTCTCTGTCTCTTATGCTCGAAAACATTAAGGTCTCGATCCCCTTCGGATTCGTCATAACAAGTGACGCTTTCGAAAACGGCGGTCTTCTGCCCGCCGCCTCATCCGAGCTCGACGACCTTCTCACCAAACTCGACCCTGGCTACACCTACGCAGTGCGCTCCTCCGCCATCAACGAAGACGGCGAAAACGCCTCCTTCGCAGGTCAGTACGAGACCCTCACCAACGTCAAAGTTGCTGACATAAAAACCGCAGTTTCATCCGTCGTTTCTTCCGCGAATAATTCCCGCGTCAAAGAGTACACCGAAAGCTTCAACGAAGAAGATCAGGGCATCGCCGTCGTGATCCAAAGATTCGTCGATCCGACCTTCGCGGGCGTCGTTTTCACCGCCGACGTGATAACCGGAAAAGACGACCGCATGGTCGGAAATTACGTCCACGGCGAAGGCGAGAAACTGGTGTCCGGATCAGAGAACGCAGACGTGTTTTACATAGGCTCCATGAAGTACTCTTACGAGGGTCCTTCCGAGTTCAAAAAATACGCCAAAAAACTCGGTTCATACTGCACCAAGATCCGCAAATTTTACGGCATGCCGATGGACATCGAATGGGCAGTTTCCGAAGGCAAAGTCTACATCCTTCAGGCGCGTCCGATAACGACTCTCCGCCGCCTGAATCCGAAGACCTACGAAGTCAACGGAACCCTGTCCGGGCATAAACTTCTCACAAGGACCAACGTGGGCGAGATCTTCATGAAGCCCGTAACACCAATGACTTTCAGCGTCCTCGAGAAGATCAACGACATGCTCGGCCTTCCTGACTGGCTCGAAAACATCTGCGGCCAGCCCTACATGAACATCTCCGTTTTGTGCTCCATCCAGGTGGCACTCGGAAGATCAGAAGAAGCCGCATTCGACACCATAAAAGATCTGGTCGGAAACGTGCCTGACGGCTTAAAAGTTCCGGTGTCTCCGTTCGACAAAAAAGTGTTCCTCAAAAAGATGAAAGAACTCTTCTTTCCGAAGAACAGATCCAAGCTCAAAAAGAAAGAAAAACTTCAGATGGTGGAAGACCTTCATTCTATCTCTGATGCGATGATAAATGAGATCAAAAACATCCGTTCCAACGCCGAACTTTTTAGGTATTGGAACGACATGATGCAGCCCAGACTCAACGACGGATTGGCATCAATTATGGCGGCGTCCGGCACTGCTCTTGTGCCATTGTTTTCGATGAGAAAAAAGATTGCAAAAATAGCCGGCGATGACATGGCAAACCGCCTGTGCGGAGGCTGTGTCGGAACCCTGGCGAGCATGAAGCCGCTCCTGCTGATCGAGGACGTGATCGACGGCAAGATCACCAGGGAAGAATACGTCAAAACGTGCGGCCACAGATGCACCAACGAGATGGAGCTGAGCGAGCCGAGGCCTTACGAGGATCCGACCTTCCCGGACAGCCTCATCGAGGAGCACAAACAAAGCGGCGTTAACCTTCACAAGATGCAGGAACAGCAGCAGAAAGAATTCGAGAAGGCGCTTCGGGAATTCAAGAGTTCGTACCCTTCGAAGAGCAAATGGATCGACAAGCAGATTGCGGCTTTTACGCACGCGAATGACTTCCGCGAGGACATAAGGAGCAAGGGCGTGAAGATCTTCTGTGTGTTCCGTGAGTATATCCTTCGCGCAGGCGAATTGAACGGCCTGGGCAACGATATCTTCCTTTTGTACTATCAGGAAATGTTCGACCTTTTGAATGGCGACAATTCGTGTTTGGAGAATATTGAAACGCGTAAGAGTGTTTTCGAGAAGTATCAGGAGTATCCGGCCTTCCCGTCGCTCATCCTGGGAAGATTTGACCCGGAGGAATGGCTCAAAGATCCGGACAGGAGAAACGACTTTTACTCGAGCGAAAAGACTAGTGAAGGAAGCGTGTCATCTGACGTCAAAGGCTTCCCGGGCGCGGCAGGAACAGTCACCGGGAATGTGCGCGTGATCACCGACTTTGAGGACATCGGCCTCGTACAAAAAGGCGAAGTTCTTGTAACCGTCGCGACCAACGTCGGTTGGACTATAGTCTTCCCTAAAGTATCAGCCATCGTCACCGACATAGGCGCCCCTCTGTCACATGCAGCAATCGTCGCACGCGAGTTCGGCATACCTGCAGTAGTTGGTTGCGGCAATGCGACCACGGTGCTTAAGACGGGCGACAAAGTAGTAGTCGACGGCGCGAACGGAACCGTAAAATTAGTCGAGATAACTCCAGGGAATTAATTATTCTGATCATACATTACATCTGGATGAATACGTCTTTAATATTATTTTTATTGTTTGTTTTCATATATCATTATTGTCATTTGAAGCCTTATTAGCGTCACTCTTTTGTTGTTGAATTTCAGACAACACGTGTTAAAATTATTTTGTAAATCATTAATTCTTTCGTCGTTATTTTAGGAGGGTTCGCATGAAAAAAATCATCATTTTGCTTTCTTTGGTTCTTGTTATTTGCGTTATCTCAATACCTGCTTTTGCAGCTAATCCTATTGGATCCATTTCTTCATCCCTCTCAATATCAGGACAATCATGTAGCGCATCTGCGACAGCAACAACTACAAACCCTTATACAAGTGGCACATTAAGTCTATCTTTGAAAGGAACTTCCGACAGCTATTTTGGAAGCGTATATTGCAGCAATTCCAGCAAAGCTTATATCTATGGTAATGGTTATTCCTCTTCTTGCTCCTGTAGCACATCTGCGACAAATAGAGTTAACCTCAACCTTAGACATGCACAATCTACTGCTCAGTACTCAAATAGAGATGGCTCCATTTATTCCATAAAGAGCAAATAAGCACCACATGTTATGAAGCACATTATCGTTTCAGCCTTGTCGTATTCAAATAGCCGGCGAGTCATTAGTTCGGTTATCGTTTTAGTGTTGTCTCTGATCTTTGTGCTTCAAACATATATGGTTGAAAACATTTCCGAACAATTTAGGATTGCTCTTTCCACTCCCATTGCCTTTCGTATTATCAGTAATTCCGCGTCCAAAACAAATACTGTTTCAAACTGTGTATTTTCAACATCGGATCTGGATGCCGTATTAGTGAATTATATTGATTGCAATTACACAGATCAGAATGGAACCAATTATAATAAAATAGCTCTTCTGACTTTCCTAAAAGATCTCTCTGAGGAAAGTCCGCACTTATATGTCAGAGAGGATCTTTATGATTCTTTGCAAAGAGAAAATAATATATTAACTTTCTCAGATTGTTTCGCTGTTCTTCAAAACAGCGATTCATTTACCGTATTAGGTAATCATTTGATATGGAAATATGACAGCAAAGACTACACCGTAGGAAGTTATTTAAGCGGTGTACAGGTCAAGTCTTGTTACACAAACACACCGTGTGCTTTGATTGCTTCAAATAACACTTTCCAATCTATTTCATCCAAAGAAGCAGATGAAATCTATGTTGTTCCCAATGATGATGTAGGATTAGGTCGCTTGATCCGTATTTATTCTCAATTGAAGTATGATTGTGATTTGGATGTTAAAGTTGTTCTGACAAGCAATATTGGAGACTATATCTTCAATGTTATCAAGAGCTGTATTATCATCATCGTTGGAATCGCAAATATGATACAAATAGTATTCTTTGTTTTCGAAGGAAGAAAGAAAGAGTTTAATATACTGTTTCTGTGTGGAACAACAAAAAGAAGGATTCAACTCTATAGATTTGTAAATCTATGCCTTTATGTATTGCCTTCTGTCATAATCGGCTTCATTACTTTTTTCCTTTTGTCTCGAACAATATGGACTGATGATTACAAATTTTATGAAATTAAAGATTGGCAGATGGTCATGAATATCATGCTCTATCTGTTATTTATTTTCTTAGCATATTTACTGTACGAACAATTGAATAGAAGAGAAGAGGATGAACAAATATGAAAAGATTGAAAATATATGAATTATCCCTGTATGACAATCTTCTTCGTAACATTGTCCTGTTCGTATGCAGTTGTATATTTGCAATGAGTCTTTCATCTGTTTTATATGACAGTTCCGAAAATAGAGAGATACTGAGGATGACAAAAAGTTCTTTTATGAGCGACATTCTCTATGTCTTAAACGAATCTGATTCAGATGAGGCATTAATAGGCTTTGAAACCCAATTGGATTCTTTGCCTTATGTTGAAGTGGTATATAACACAAACGTCAAGTTAGCGTTTGACTATAAAACAAACTGCTCCTTTGATATAGACATGTGGGATATAGGTTTGAAATCAGGTCAAACTATTTCCTTAACAAAAGGTCGAATGCCGGAAAAAGCAAACGAGATTGTTTTGAGCGAAGAGCTCTCTAAAACATACAGATTAGGACAGGATATAGCCTTAGAATTAACATCTTTTGAAGATGAAGCCAATTTCGACAATTGGGAGACTGATAATGTCACCGTTAAAGTTGTGGGCTTCTTCCCGTCGGATGCTGTTCTTCCCAAAAACTATCTCACCGCCCAATACATGTATGCAACAGCCGCAGATCTTTTTGGACCTTCAAACAACAAACTAACCGCATATGTCTGTGGTTTGGAAAATAATAATGGAGATATCCTGGACTTCAGCTTCGATACTCATAGTCCTCACTTAGCAAGTCTCGTACATATTGTTGATGGTACGGAAGCTGAGAGTGTGAAAGAGCAACTCAAAACTGATTTAAGAGAATACACGATACAGATATATACATCAAAGGAATTGCGTGATAACTTTCTTCTATCAAACAGAAATACCATGTTGCGCTTTATTTCAAAAGTTCTCATCTCCTTGACCGTAACTGTTATTTCCTTTTTTTCTTATGTGTTTTTGGAATTGATAAAAAAATCAAGGGAAATGACCATATACTATTTGTTTGGCATGTCTTGGAGAGAGATATTAATAATGAATGCACTAACTCTGTTTCCAGGTATCGCTTTTGGAAACATAGCAGGCTGTTTGTTTGAATATTACCGAAGATCACATTTGCTCTATACAACCCAATTTCATTTTTCTTATCCTATACTATGCCTTCTAATTAACATAATCGTTCTTATCATTATCATCATACCGCTATATATAAAATTCTCTATGGATAATCCAATCGAAACGTTAGTGAGGAACCCACAATGACTTCTCTTCTGAAAATTTCAAATGTGTACAAGGAATACAAGATCAAAAAGGATCTGCCTGTAAAGGCAGTAAATGGTATATCTCTTGATGTGAACTCAGGAGAATTCATAGCAATATGCGGAGTTTCAGGCTCAGGTAAATCAACCCTGTTACACCTTATTGGAGGGGTATTCAAACCGGATTCCGGAGATATTAATGTGACTGATAAAGACGGAACTGTATACCATGTTGAAAAGATGAATCATCAAGATGCAGCCCTATATCGCAACAAAATCACAGGGTACGTTTTGCAGGATTTCGGACTTATACCATATAGAAGCGTAAAAGAAAATGTTGCTGTCCCTCTATACATAAATGGAGAATCAAGTCGAAACATTGAAAAGAAGGTCAATGATGCTCTTCAAAAAGTTGGCGTTTTGGAATTAGGAAAGCGCCCTATCTCCAAATTGTCAGGTGGACAAAAGCAACGAGTAGCCATTGCAAGGGCCTTGATAAATGATCCGCTGATAATCTTAGCGGACGAACCAACTGGAGCATTAGATTCAGAAACGAAAAGAGATATCCTTCTTTTGTTCAGAAAACTGGCTGACAGCGGAAAGACAATCATAATGGTAACTCATGACACTGAAGCAGCAAAATTGTGCGATAGGATCATCAACATAAAAGATGGCAAGATAGAATGAAAGATCGCGGATTAAAACTCATCCGCGACCTTTGTGATCTTATTAAGTATATCGTCTCCTCTGCCGTCAGGATCTTCATAGAAACTTCTTATCAGATCCAGCAGTTCCTCCGTCTTCTGAGGGCTTACCTTCTCCAGCTGCTCCCACTCCGGGCGCGACAGAACACGATCAGCATCGTTCTGCTTCATGAGTTCCTTCAGATTGACCGCATGCATCGAACAAAGAACATATCTTATGATGAGCTGCGGGTTGTCTTTGTCCGTCTTTTGAAGTTCTATGACCTTCGGCTTGGCGGCCGCAAACTGTTTCCTTCCGATCATCTCATCCACATCCGCGATAGTGAAGTCAGTCTCGATCTTTTCCAGCGGCTCTTCCCAATCGCATCCGGTACATTTCATAAAGCCCGAGCTCCTCTCATAACGGAGCTTACCGCCGCACTCAGGACACAGCTTTTCCTTCGGGATCAGGAAGATGGATTCGATGATCTTATCTGCTTCTTCCGAGTCGTCCCAGACAACTCTTTCAACTTTTCTGACATCCTTGATCCTGTTATCCAAATGTGAATCCAGAACATCTCTTCTGCGCTTTG
>CAMYXL010000003.1 GCA_947303255.1 uncultured Clostridia bacterium
TGCTCTTTTGTGCTGTTACGGGACTAACCGGTTGTCCTCAGAATGTATACGGACCTGCACCGGATTACACAAAGGATGATGCAGAGGAGACTCAGGAGAGCCAGGAAGAAGTGGAAACAGAGGAAGAAGCTACTTCAGAAAGTCAGGAATAAGTTCCTCACCGATACTTGAAGTATCCTGAACAAAAGCATTCGTCTGACCCATATTGCAAAGAAGGTCATTGAGCTGCCAATAGTGAGCAGGGTTTACGGTCTTTTGGAGAAAACCGAAAGATTGAGATATGCTCGGCATAGGTGTGTATTGGCTCATAAGACTGATATATATATTATTTCCATATTTCATACATAAGTATTCCAGGATGTGTTTGCTGTCGAAAAGTTGCCCCGGAAGGGTAAGATGGCGAACGATAAGTCCGCGCTTAAGAAGTCCGTCGTCGCCAATAACGACGGGTCCGACCTGACGGTACATCTCGTCGATCGCTTCCATGCAGACCTCACGGTAATCCCGGGCATGGGCAAGCTGTGATCCCAAGGTCGGTGACCAGTATTTGAAGTCCGGCATGTAGATATCAACAAGGCCGTCCAGCATCTTAAGGGATTCAACGGAGTCGTAGGATCCTGTGTTGACTGCAACAGGGATCGATAAGTTGGAGAGCTTAAGGCTCTCTGCTACTGAAGGTGCAAAATGCATCGGAGTTACTAAGTTAATATTGTGGGCACCCTGAGATTCAAGGTCGCGGTATATGTCCGCAAGCCCTGAAGGGGTGTAGGTAGTTCCTTTGCCCGTGAAAGAGATATCGTGGTTCTGGCAGAAGATGCAGCCTAAGTTACAGCCGCTGAAAAAGACGGTGCCGCTGCCATGTGAGCCGCTTATAAGGGGCTCTTCGCCGTAGTGGAGTTTGTAAATGTTGACCACGGGATCATAGCCGACTTTGCAAAAGCCAGTTGATGTAGAACGGTCTGCGCCGCATTTTCGAGGACAAAGATAACATTTCATAAGGACAGAGTAATACAAGGCGGAAGCTTTGGCAAATTGAACAAAAGGTGATAGGATGGACGAGGAAAACAGAGGAAAATCGAGGAAAACGGAAGATTTTTGTGATTTTTTAAGAAAAAGTGTTGACAAGGGCGCGGCAGGCGATTATTATAATCAAGCGTCTAAATGACAGATATCTATTTTAAGGAGTTAGTCCATTATGAAGACATATGTTGCTACACCGGCTACAGTTGAGAGAAAATGGCTCGTGATCGACGCTTCCGGAAAGACACTTGGTCGTCTCGCTACTGAGGTTGCTAAGCTCTTGAGAGGTAAGCACAAGCCTACATATACACCATTTGTAGACACAGGTGATTTTGTAATCGTTATCAATGCATCTGAGATGGTTCTTACAGGAAACAAGCTCGATCAGAAGATGTATCGTTATCACACAGGTTATGCAGGCGGTCTCAAGGAGACAACTTACAGAAACCTTATGGCAAAGAATCCGGAGAAGGCTTTGGAGCTCGCAGTTAAGGGCATGCTTCCTAAGAATTCACTCGGCCGTCAGATGTTCAAGAAGCTCAAGGTATACGCAGGTGCTGAGCATGATCATGCAGCACAGAAGCCTGAGGCTTACACATTTGAAGAGTAATAGGGAGGTCAAGTGATTTATGGCTAAGAAAGCTACTAAAGTTTATTTCTACGGTACAGGTCGTCGTAAGAATGCAGTTGCTTGCGTTCGTCTTATCCCGGGTTCCGGTAAGATCACTATCAACGACAAGGACATCGATGCTTACTTCGGTCTTGATACATTGAAGCTCATCGTTCGTCAGCCTCTCGTTGCTACAAGCACAGAAGGCAAGTTCGATATCATCGCTAAGGCAATCGGCGGCGGTATTTCCGGTCAGGCTGGTGCTATCCGCCACGGTATCGCAAGAGCTCTTGTTCAGGCAGATGAAGAAGCTTACAAGGCTACACTTAAGACAGCTGGTCTTCTCACACGTGACGCACGTATGAAGGAGAGAAAGAAGCCAGGTCTCAAGAAGGCTCGTAAGGCATCACAGTTCTCAAAGAGATAATTATTCAGAAGGTTCAACAAAGAACTCAAAAACCTCGGAAGTTTTTCTTCCGAGGTTTTTCTTTTATCTGATTTAATCAGACAATTCGGTATGAGAAAAGAAAGGGAAAGCATATCTTAAGATGCACTCCAATATTTATAAAAGTGCAAAATTTGCACTAACTCTTGACAAACAGGTGCAAATATTGCACTCTTAATGTATAAGAGGTGCAAATATGAGTACTATAAAAGAGATCAGAATTGAAAAGAAACTCACGCAACAACAAGTTGCTGATTTAGTTGGTATATCCCTAAGATCCTACAAGTCATATGAAAATGACCAGGATAAAGAAGGAACCATAAAGTATAACTATATCTTAGACAAATTGCAGACTATAAATTTTATAGATGAGGATCACGGTATTCTCGAAATGGATTATATCATCGAGAGATGCAAACAAGTTTTGGATGAGTATCCGGTTCATTATTGTGTTCTCTTTGGTTCTTATGCCAAAGGAAATGCCGGTGAATCAAGCGATGTGGATCTGTTGATATCATCAGATGTTAAAGGTCTTAAGTTTTATGGCTTGGTGGAGAAACTAAGAAATGCACTTCACAAGAAGGTAGACGTACTCACTATAGAACAACTTAAAGATAATCTGGAATTAACCAATGAAATATTGAGGGATGGAATCAGGATATATGGATAACAAGAAAAATGATTCTTATTACTTAGATAAGATAAAGACTGATTTGGCATTTATAGTGACACATATGAAAGATGTTGATCTAAAGGGATTAAGTGATAACGAAGTTCTTCTTGATTCCATGTTATTTAGGATGATTCAGATTTCTGAGAATGCAAAAAAGTTATCCGCTGAATATAAAGATTCCAAAAACAATCTTCCATGGGATGAAGTGACAGGTCTCAGAAATCGAATTGTCCATGACTATGGCAATGTTAATCTTGGTATAGTTTATGAAACTCTAAAATCTGATATTCCGGAATTGTTAGAACAGTTAAATGAAGAGTAGTAAGATTGTTAGTGAGAAGACTTTTAAAAAGGAATCACCATGATAAAAGCGATATTTTTTGATCTGTTTTTCACGTTGATAGTTCCGGTGTATGACGAGAATATAAATGAGTATAAGATCCTCGGGCTGACACCGGAAGAATGGGAGAAGTACGCTGAGGATGATACTCTGTATGAAGAAAGAGCAATGGGCTTTGTAAAAAGTGAGAAGGAGATCATAGATAAGATCGCAGATATCATGCCGATTAAAGTAGATGAAGAGACGAGAGGGAAACTCCTTATGGCTCGCGAGCACAGGATGAAAGCGGCTCTTCAGAATGTATCCCCGAAGATACTTTCCGCTCTTAAGGAACTCAGGTCGAAAGGCATAAAGATCTGCCTCATAAGCAATGCGGATGTTATCGATTCCAAATACTGGAATGAGTCTCCGCTTTCCGAGTTTTTTGATGAAACGATATTCTCGTGTGACGTTGGCCTTTTGAAACCGGATAAACGCATATATGAACTGGCTATGGAAAAGACGGGTTACGAGCCTCATCAGTGCATGTTCGTAGGCGACGGCGGATCGAGTGAACTTAAAGGCGCGAAGTCTGTCGGAATGCAGACGGTGTTCACGGAAATGCTCGATAAGAAGGCGCCGGAGCAAAGAGAACGGATAATGAAAGATGCGGATCACATAGTAGAGGATCTTGAGGAATTGGTCGGCATTGTCTGACAAAGTTGTCCTTCTTATTCTCGAAAATGTCCGCCTTATTCCTTTTTGGTGGAAGGCGGCTTCGAAATAATATAGTGTTCTTATCAGGAGATGAACATGAAACTGTTTGTTAAAGAAAAGTGTGACGTAAAGGAAACCGAGGTGGAGATCCGCTGCAGGATCCGGGACAGGGAAGTCGACAACCTGATAACGGGGATAAGGAATGCTGCGAACACCATCCTGGGGGAGAAGGAGAATGGCGATATCTGTCAGGTGCCGGTCGTCAGGATCCTGTATTTTGAGGCGGTCGAGGGACGCGTTTTCGCGTATCTGGATGATGAGGTCCTTAAGATCAAGAATACGTTGTACGAGGTTGAGGAATCTTATGCCAATAACCATTTCGTGCGAATCTCCAAGTCAGCAGTCGTGAATCTGAGGACTGTCACGAACATAAGACCGGAAGTGGGCAGGCGCGTGAGGCTTGAGCTAAGAAACAGGGAGTTTCTGATCGTGTCGAAGAATTACGTGGGTTGCCTTAAAAAGGCTCTCGGAATGAAGGAGGCAAGATAATGGACAGGATTATTTCTTCTTTTCGAAAAGCCGCTTCAAGGAGTGTTTGGGCATACTCGATATGCGTCATCATCTTGGCTCTGGGATCATATGCGATCGGCGGGAACGTCGCTCCGAAAAACATATTCATCCTTACGTGGATGTACCTGTGCTTTATCGTTATCAACACGGTGATACTGTCGTTGGACGGAATAAAGAGTTGGGAAAGATTGCCGTATCTGGTCAAAAGGATTGTCGCGATGCCGTTTTTGATGGGCGTTGCGGTACTGGGGATCATGAACCTGGGAGAGATAAAGAGTAATTACAAGACAAATCTTGCGATCACTGTTGTTGCATTTGGGGTGGTCTATATCATCGCTTCGACGATAGGATACGTTTTCGAGAAGAAACAGACAGACAAGATGAATGATGCACTTATGGCTTTTCAGAAGGAGATAGCAAAAGAAGATGAATAAGACAGTAAAAAGTGTATTGTTTGGAATTGGTATTGCGGCCGTCATCGGCCTTATAGTGTTCTTCGGATACCTGGGTTTTAAGGGCGAGAAATCCCTCGACAGGATGACTTTGACGTATACGGATGAAGTTAGCATGAAGGACGGGCAGCTCGAGGCGGTTAAGTCAGGGGTCGAGTTCAAGAACGAGGACGCGACCAAATGCAAGATGAACATTAAGTGGGGCAATGGCGATGATAATGTAAGTTTCATCACCATGATCAAGATAATCGCGCCGAGCGGCAAGGTCGAGTCGTGGGTCACGGGTGACTGGGGCGACTGTGAGATGGAGTTCGACCTTAGCGAGAAAGGAACTTATAAGATCTGCAACGAGTACTTTACGACGGCCGAGGAATTTGATGCGGCATGTAAAGCGCTGGATCCGGATGTGGTCACGGAAAATGATACTTTCGACTACAACGGAAAAGACGGAAAATGGAATATGAAGGTAGATATAAAGATCGTTACTTCTAAATGAGGAAAACTATGAAACACAAGGTTAAATACATATTTACGCTGCTCGGTGCTGTATTCCTGGAGCTGCTGATATATGTGATCCTGCACGAGGGCGGACATGTGCTCGTGGCTCTCATTGCAGGGGCGAGGATAACGGAATTCAACATCTTCGTTACTAACGCACACATGGCATATGAAGGAGGAAACTTTACTCCGTTTCTGAGCATGTGGATCGATGCGAACGGTGCATTGGTTCCGCTTCTGGTCTCGTACATTTATGCGCTGCTTTACAGGAAGGAGATCAAGAATCATTTCTACAGGATCTTCTCGTTCCTTATCTGCTTCGTTAATGCGATGTCAACTATGGTCTGGGTGTTGACCCCGTTTCTTTTTATCAACGGTTACAGCGACATGAGCGATGATTCGTTTAAGTTCATAAATAAGTTCAACTACTACCATAACCCGCTCATCATAAGTCTCGTATCAGCTGTTCTTGTCGGAACGGGAATCTTTCTTGTCATTAAGATGGGAATATTCAGATCGTTTATCGAAGTTATAAAAGATGTCCGTAAAAGTGTGTTGGAGCAGGAGAAAAATTAGCGGAGATTTACCCCGATCGAAACGTCCGCTGACTAGAAATTTCCGACCAGATCATCCAGACCGCCTTTGATGATCTCCTTATTCGAAGGAACATATCCTTTATCGTATTTCACGAATGAGACGTGACATATGAGATCGGAATCCTCATCTACGCCCAGACACAAAGCGAACTCTTTATTACTGGAATACATCTCGATAAAAAGATACCTGACACCGTCTTTTTCCGTGGTCCATCTGAAGTACTGCTGCGGATGAGCATTCAGCATCTTCTTCAGCGCCTTAAGTTCGTCCTTGTCGAGATCTTCAAAGCATTCCTCCGTGAAATTATCTTCGATATGATCCTCCATGTCGTCCAAAGAGACGCTCTTGGCAGTTACAAAATCAACTTTCTCATAAACACTGTCGAACTCCGGCATATAAACGCCTGCGAGGTGTACCATGTCCGTATAATCCTTCTCGGAAAAGTAGAGAGAATAAAGTCCCTCATAAGACGTATCCTTCTCATACTGCGGCACATCGAGCCACGAAAGATAGATGGTCTTGCCGGAAGCCTCGAGTTCGCATGAACAGCTGAACATGTGCCAAGGATAATCTCCGGTGTCGCCCTTGTCGGAACAGGACACGTCATCATCTTTTGCTCCGTCTATCTCATAATTCTCGAAAACGTAATCCAACTCTTCATCGATATCATCGATCCTGTCCAAAGCCTTTTCCGAGAACAGAGCTTTAAGTCCGTCTTTGTCCTCTTTCTTCAGGCATTTGACGATGTCTTCTTTCATCTCCTGTGCACGCTCAAGCTGATCATCCTTAGAGTAGTACTTCATGCTTGCATCAGCTTTTTCAGCGGCGTCTTCAACCATCTTGTCGAAGAATGCACAGCCTGAAAAAGACGTGGTCAAAAGTGCGATCGAAGTGATGATAACTGCTGCTTTTTCATGTTTCATTTTCGTTCCTCCCTTACTTCCCCCATAAGACCATTTTACTCCCGATAGTTTTCCTTAGGCAAACCATAGTTTTCGAAAAAAGGTTGACAAAGCAAGTCTACGCGTGTAGACTTAGTATAAATCTACATATGTAGACCTATGCCGTGCGGTAAGAATTCCCAAGCGCTGGGGTAAGGAATACCGCTTCCGGAAGCGGCAATAGGTTAATCAAATGAGAATAATGGAGAAAACAATGGAAGAGATCTTACTTGGCGAGAGCGAATTTGATCTGATGGATCTTATCTGGGACAGGGCGCCGGTTAATTCGGGCGAACTCGTGGCCTTATGCGACGAGAGATTCGCATGGAAAAAGTCCACGGTCTACACGATGCTCAGACGTCTTTGCGACAAAGAGATCATAAGAAATGATAACTCTGTCATTACTTATATCGTCGACAAGGAAAAAGTCCAGAGATATCAGAGCGAGAACCTGGTAAGAAAAAACTTCGGAGGTTCGCTGTCGCTTTTTGTCAACTCGTTCCTGGGTGACAGGAGTATCAGCAAGGAAGAAGCACAGAAACTCATTGATATGATCGAGAAACACACAGAAGATTGAGAGAAATGAATACGCTTTTACAAAAGGTAATTGAAATGAGTTTGTACGGCAGTATCGCCATATTATTGGTAATACTGTTCAGAATGGTGTTCCGAAAATACTCCAAAAAGCTTACTTTGCTCTTATGGGTTATCGTAGCTGTCAGGCTCCTGTGCCCGTTAAACTTCAGCTCGTCCTTAAGCCTTATGAACCTTATCCCGTCAAAAACGCAAACAGAAAAACATATCGTGGTTCAGGAAGAAAAGGTTACCAAGGTACCTGTCAGAGTACGGGCAAAAAAGGGAATTTCCAACTCTGCTCCAAAAACAGAAGTTAAGCCAACGTTCGGTATCGATACAGAAACGATCCTGTTCGGTCTTTGGGCAGGCGGAACGGTGGTTCTTCTCAGCTATGCGGGAGCAAAATACTTCAAGGTAAGGCGTTTCGTAAAAGGCTGCAGAAAGTCTTCGGACGGTCTTTATCTTGAATCCGACATGACTGACACACCTTTTGTAGCGGGCGTTTTTAAGCCGCGCATCTGTATTCCTTCTCATATCGAAAACAATGAGAGAGGTTATCTGCTCTTACATGAGCAGACACATATCAAAAATCACGACGGAATCATCAAGACATTCGGATTCCTGGTTGTATGCATACATTGGTTTAACCCTTTGGTCTGGCTTTCTTATGTAATGCTCTGTTCGGATCTGGAGATGAGATGCGATGAAGAGGTCATAGAGAAGCTCGGAAATGACATCAAAAAAGATTACTGTCGTTCCATCATCATGCACTCGGTAAGAGAGCCGTTGGCTTTGCCGGGCAATACAGCCTTCAGCGGATTCGGTCTTGGTGCATTGGAGGTAAAAATGAGAATTAATAATCTGTTGAGATACAAGAAACTTTCCAAAGCAACATCAGTATTGGTACTTTGCGCTGCTATCGGTCTTACGGCCGTACTTACAGCCTGCAAGGAAGAAGTAACCGCACCTGTTGCAAGCGATACGTCAACGACTGAAACAACGACTTCAGATGTAACGACTTCCGAGACAGACGGAACAACATCTGTTTCCGAGTCTGAGGGAACCACATCCGTTTCTGAGACAGAAGGAACTTCGACAGATGTTTCTGTGATCGAGAAGACGGTCGAGTTCACTGATGATGGAGATCTGAGTGACGATGAAGAACTCGCTTCTATCATCGAATCCATGGAGGATGAAGGTTATTCGTTCACGGGTATAACGGGAAATATTACAGAAGATGATTCGGGATCTAAGAAATTCATAATCGTCGAGTCAGACGGTAAGCTCTATACGGTTACTGCTGCTGAAGACGGAACAACCACTGTCAGTTCAGATGATCTGCTGTTAAGCTTTGAAGACAAGATCGCCGGTGCTGATAATATAGAATTCGATGAGAGCATAACTGCGGAATCAAATGTGGTCATCTACTCTGTCGATATCACCGGAGAAGTGGATGAAGATACGATCGAAAGTATGATAAATGGGGATGATTTCTCTATTATGATAGCGCAGGGTTGACGTTTTTTTCGAGAGAATACTGAAACTGCTGAAGAGATTTACTTCTTTTCAGCAGTTTTTTCTTACCTTTTTGCGTTAATCTTCAGATTGTCTTATTTCATAAAATTGTTAGAATGGATAGGCGTATATCATATGGAATAAATACGGAAAGGAAACAAAATGAAAAAGGTAAAAGGAATAGTTGCCTGCCTTATCGTTTTGTCACTTGCATCTTCACTGATGGCTTGTAACCAGAAGACAAGCGGTGAAGTCAATGTAAGATCAAAGGGCAAAAAGGCAGAAGAAACTGAAAAAACAGAAGAAACTGAGAAGACAGAGAAGACTACGGAAACGACTGAAGAGACAACAGTGGAGACTACAGCAGAGCCTACACCGGAGCCGACAAAGGCTCCTAACGGGCAATTCACTGCTCCTAAAGAGGGCTGCAAGATCGAATTCCCGACAAAGGATGTTTATCACTACGACATGACATTGAAGCTCGATCCGACAAACAACACAGTCGGAGGTAACATCGTTTTCGAGTTCTATAACGACTCTGAAGATGACTGGGACAAGCTTTGCATGCGTGATTACTCATCCCTTTTCGAGAGTGAGTCAATGTACGGAAAGGACATCAAGGGTGCTCTTACCGTTATCGAGAATATCGAGGACAGCAGAACCGGTGAGCTCTCTTACGAGAGAGACAGCAGTGATGTATCCGTTATCTGGATCGACCTTGACGAGACTTTGAAGCCTGGCGATTGGATGACACTTTCTTATGATTTCACGGCTACAGTACCTGAGATCGACGACCGTTACGGTGTTTGGGAAGACATCTACAATGTAACGAACTTCTATCCGATCCTTGCCGAGTATGTAAACGGCGACTGGTCACATCTGGCTTTCTACGATGAGGGCGAGTGCTTCTACTCAGAGATATCCAAGTACGACGTTACGATCCAAGTACCTGAGGACTATATCGTTTTGACTACCGGTGATGAGGTTTCCTCTGAGCCTGTAGACGGCGGTGTCGTATATGAGTACAAGGCTGACTACGTAAGAGATTTCGTATTCTGCGCCAGCAACGTTTTCGAGAAAGAGACAAGAGATTGTGACGGCTATAAGGTAAATGTCGTTTTTAACAAGGAAAACCCGCCGACGAAGGATATGAGCACAGCAGTAGATAAGACATTCTACACATGCGAGAACTCCTTCAAGGCGTTTAACGAAGCTTTCGGAGAATATCCGTACAAAGAGCTCGATGTAGTTCTTGCTCCTATCGCAGCAGGCGGAATGGAGTATCCGAACCTCATCATCATCAATGACGATTATTGTGCAGGCTTCTACACAACAAATGACTACGAGACCCTCGAGATTTGCGTAGCTCACGAGATCGGTCACCAGTGGTTCATGGGTATCGTAGGATCCAACTCCGGCGGAGAGCCTTGGCTCGACGAGTCCGTAACTTCCTACACAGAGCTCGTTTACTGTGAATATGTAGGCGGTTCTATCGCTGACAACAACATTCCTCTCAGCAGCAAGGATACACTTGACCTCTCTGATCCGGAGCAGGCAGCTCAGTACGGCAAATGCTTCCCGCTCGACAGACCTCATGACGAGTTCGAGGGCTATGCATATGTATATGGTGTTTACCAGGTAGGTAAGGACATGCTCTATCAGATGGATGAGTGTATCGGAACTGAGGAATTCCATGCAATTCTTCGTGAGTATGTTCAAAGATATGCATTTACAAATGCTACAACACATGACTTCCTTGAAGTTCTTTATGAGTGTGTAGGAGATGACAACGAAACCATCAATAATCTCGTTGCAAATTGCCTGCAAACAGAACTCTAAAATAAAATTGATAAAAAATGTCGATTATTTGAGAATTCTTCGGGTCTTCTCCTAGAATTTATACAGTTTATTTTATCCGCTCTATGAAATATGATAGTTTCATAGGGCGGTATATGAAATGGGAAAAGCCGAATAACATCAACACTATCAAACACTATCAACACAAATCTAATAACCGCCCAATGTGACACGAATCACGGTACTGCATTATTTCGCAAGTGCCGTGATGTTTTTTTGTATCATTTCCGTGACTTTTCCGCAAATTCGGTTTTACATCCCATTTTCAACTGTTATACTTTACTAGAATAAATAAGAAGGGAGAGGCACATGTCGAAGAAAGTCTACATTCTGTTGTCGCAGACGACCACATTTGTAGCCAAGGGTATCAGACATTTCGGTGGTATCAAGTATAATCATGCCGCCATCAGTTTTGATCCTGATCTTTCCGAGATCTATGCTTTTGCTCGAAAACAGCATCGTGCCTTCTTCTCTGCCGGTATGGTCCGTGAGACCAGGATCCGTTATCTGGAGAAGAAATGTGAGCTCCCTATCAAGATCTATGAGCTGGATGTCACAGACGATCAGTACCGATGGATCAAACTCGTTATCGATTACATGATGGATAACAAAGAGTATAAGTATAATCTTCTCTCAATGCTCTCATACCCGTTCTTCAAAGGTATCAAGACCTATAAGGCATTTACCTGCAGCGAATTCGTTGCTTTCATCTTAAGGAGGATCGGCTATCTCACAGAAAAAGAGAGCTACCAGTACACACCTGAAGATATCGGAAAAGAACTTAACGATTATCTCTGGTACGACGGCGACATGAGAGATCTCGTCAAGGAACTCGATACTGACGAGACCTACTACGGTCACTATTCACGCCAGTGGTTTTACATGGATCTTACAAGCTTTATGAGGCTTTGCGAACGTGCGTTTATCCACGTCTGAATTAAGATCATGGGCATTAATATCAAAGAAACAAAAGACTGCTGGGATGTTCTGAAAGAAACGGAACTCCCTGTTTTTATGTACGGGATGGGTCTCGGAGCCGAGAAGATCCTCAACATTTTCGAGCAAAAAGGAATAACATGCGCGGGCTTTTTCGCCAGTGAAGGCTTTGTCAGAGGTCACTCATTCAAAGGTCACCTGGTCCACACCCTCAAAGAGATCGAGGAAAAGGTGGACGACTTTATCGTGGTCCTTGCTTTCGCCGCATCCTATGAGCCACTCTACAGCACGATCCTTGATATCGGCAAGCGCCACACCCTGATCGCACCTGACGTGCCTGTAGCAGGCGACGGCCTTTTCACATACGAGTATTTTCGAGAGAACCAAGACAAGTTCGAGGAAGTCTATAGCCTTCTTGCTGATGATACTTCTCGAAAAACATATGAGAACATCATCAACTTCAAGATAAGCGGAAACCCAAAATACCTCGATCTTTGCACTTCGCCAAGAGAAGAAGTCTACGGCAGCATCGTTGATCTAAAAGACGGCGAAGTCTTCGTGGATCTCGGTGCCTACAAAGGCGACACCGCAACGGAGTTCGTAAAAGCCTGCGAAAAAAATGGCGTAAGATACAGCATGATCCACGCCGTTGAGCCTAACAGGAAAAACTACGAAAAGCTCAAGAAGAATACAGAAGATTTCAATATCAGATGCTATAACGCGGCAGCCTATGATTCTTCAGGAACGGTAAGTTTCACATCCAACGAAGGAAGGATGGCAAGGATCAGCAGCAAAGGCGATGACATTATCGATACGATCTCGGTAGATGATATAACTGATAATGCGACTATAATAAAGTTAGATGTTGAAGGCGCTGAGTATCAGGCGATAGAAGGCGCCTCAAAGAATATAAGAAACGGTGCACAGGTCATGTGTGCACTCTATCATCGTAACGAAGACATGTTCAAGCTGCCGCTTCTTATCCATGAAATGGCACCTGAACTTAAGTTATACGTAAGACATGAACTCTATATTCCCGCATGGGAGACAAACCTTTATGCAGTGAGGGAAAAGTAAGATGGAACTACATAAATACAACAGTAATTTCGGTAAGGCTCTGTTCCTCAGTTGGTGGAGGAGTATCTTTTATGTCTTCATCGCATTCATCGTTCTTCTCATCTATGCGATAATCGACAGAAACTGGGCTGACGCGCTTAAGATCTTTCTTATCGTAATGGTAGTAACATGGCCGCTGGATCTTCTGTGGAGATGGAAGTCCATCGTTCTCATGGGAGACGAACTTATCGTTAAAAGGATACTGCGCCCGAGAAGGAAGTTCTCCATATCCGAGAATCTGATCAGCTATTCAATGACAGGTCACGGACTTTACGGTGCGACTTTTTTTGTTAAACCGGAGGTTCGAGTCATCGATCCGGAAGGAAAGATCACGGATATCAGATGCACATTCTTGACCAAGAAGAATGTTGAAAGGCTCATGAGCGACATCAACAGCAACAAGCGTGTATATATGGAGGGCGAAGTCTTATGATCATAATAGTCGGTAACAAGCACTTTACTCACCATAGAGGAAGGACGGAAGAAAAGATAACATGCCCTTCCTGCGGTCACAGCTTAAACTTCGTTCTTAATACGGTATCATCCTGGTTTACCATGGTCTTCATCCCGATCTTCCCGTATCGCTTCAAAAGGCGCGTTGAATGTCCGTTTTGCAGGACCTGTCTGAGAGTGGACAAGGAAAAGTATAACGCGCTCCTTAAAACGAGAAAGAGAGACAGGATAAGGAAGATATGAAGAATATGCTACGAATACTTATCGCTGTTCTTGGTCTGATCCTGATATATCTTTTTATCCAGCCTGCTTTAAGGGGGATAGTTAATGTCGGCAATATGACAGGACTTATCGTCGGATCACTGATGATCATAGGCGCGATAATCTTTCCGAAACTGGTACAGATATCGGAGGCTCATAAGGGCGTAAAAGCAGTCCTTATAGGCATTTGCTGCCTTGTTGCCCTGATCATCGTTCTTACGATCGCCACGTCGTCATGCATTTTCCTAGGTGCTTCAAGACAACCTGATCCGTCTTCGGTCGTTATCGTTCTCGGCTGCCAGGTAAAAGGAAATCAGCCAAGTCTCATGCTCGGAAGAAGGATCACTGCGGCAGCGGGATATCTTAAGGAACACCCGGATGCCAAGTGCATCGTGTCCGGCGGCAAGGGCGGCGGAGAAGAGATCTCCGAAGCAGAGTGCATGAAAAGAGGACTCGTTGATCTCGGGATCGATCCTGAAAGGATATACCTTGAGGATAAGTCAACGACCACAGTCGAGAACATAAAGTTTTCGAAAAAGATACTGGATGAGATCGCTCCGGATGCACCTGTTGCGATCGTCACAAATGAGTTCCATCAGTACCGAGCAGGTAAGATATGTGATTCTTTCGGCATTACCGATCACGGTTCAGTATGTTCTGAGACCAGCTGGTGGCTGTGGCCGACATTCCATGTCCGCGAGATGTACGCTGTAATATACGAGTGGGGCAGGAGTGCTTTCTAAAATCAAGATGCTTATGTATGTTCAAAACGAACAATATATAGCGAATTAGCTACGCATAAATTCACACAAAAAAACCTTGTTTTCTAATTTTGTAAGTGATAATTTATTCGAGGTGTTGATATACACACAAACATAGAATAAGGAGACAGAACATTATGAAACTCAAAAAGATGATGACCATCTTGCTCGCATTGTGTCTTGTATTTGGTATCGTTGCTTGTGATTCCAGTTCTTCCAGAAGAAGCAAACGTGATCGTGACGACCGCGAAGAAGAAGAGGATGATGAGGACGAGGACGACGACGACGAGGACGACGAAGACGAAGACGACGAAGACGACGAAGACGACGAGGATGAGGATGACGAAGACGAGGACGATGAGGACGAGCCTGAGGAAACCAAGAAGCCTAAGGAAACTGAAGAAACTACAGAAGAGACAACTGAAGAGACTACTGAGGAGACAAAGAAGCCAAGTAAGCCTGCTTCCGGTTCTCTTGAATCAGATAAGCTCATCGATTTTGACAACATGGACTTCTACGTTGAAGGTAAGAAGTACACATTGGGTAAGTCTACAATTAATGAGATGATCGGTGACGGTGTTGTTTTCGATGATTACAACATCGGTGATATCGAAGAAACACTTGACGGTGAGACACAGCTCTTTGAGTCATTCTCTATCGAACTTGCAGATTACATTTCCATGCGTTTGATGGTTTCTAACTATACACAGGATTCAATGAAGGTTGGTGACTGCACAATCACATCACTTACTTTCGAGTACACAGAAGAGATGGAAGAGGGTTATGTAAGCTTTAACTTCCCGATTCCATTCACAGAGGATGAGTTCCTTGCAAGCATGGATGTAGAGGCTGATGACTTCTACGAGTATGAGGGAAGCTCTTATACAACACATACATATTCTTATAAGAGAAGTGCTGAAGTTTACTGGGGTTCCTGCTACTATGAGTACACATTCAAAGACGGTGAACTCTACGAGATCAGCATGGATTACACACCGTAATCATAAATGAATTAAAAAACTACAGAGCTGTTTCCTTTTTGGAAACAGCTCTTTTCTTTTGGTTGAAATGTCTCTATTTTGACACGGTAATATCGCTATTTAGCATTTGTAACGGTTTATATTTCACAAATGTAAGATTTATGGGGTATTTCGTAATGTAGATAAATGGAATGGAATTTTTTACAGGGATACAATCAAATCATCAACCAAAAGGAGAGAATATTATGAAATCCAAAAAAATCATGGCTGTTGCTCTGGCTGCTCTTATGCTCATGGGCAGTTCTTTTGCCGTTGCAGGATGTAATTCCAAAAGCAACAAGAACGCAGTAATTATCAGTAAAGATGATCCGTGGTATACGGTTAAAGAGATCGATCTGGATTCAGCATGCGGTATTTCCGAATACAGCAATGCATATTTCAACGGTATAGAATATGCAGGAGATTATATCGTTGCTAACTATGAGACATACAAATATGATCCGGAGACTCAACTCAGTACGAATGAGACATTGATCGCGATCTTTGATAAAGAAGGAAACTTTGTAAATAAGATCGGTACAGCAGATCTTATCAATGTCGACCAGAATTCATTTTGTCAGTCTCTCGGATGCATCGTGGAAAACGGTCAGATCTACTGCTATTCAACCGTAACGAACTGGATGGAAGGAAGCACCAAGGTTTATAAGGTTAAGATCGATGCCGAGACAGGAAAAGGTGAGTCTGAGGAAGTCGATCTTGGTCTTGAAAGCGGAGATCAGGTTAACAGCATGGCAGTTTGTGACGGTTACGGATTTATATTTAAATCTTCACAGGGTGCAGGTTACCTCTACGTTATCAAGGACGGTGAGATCATCCTTGAAAAGGATCTGAAGAATATCATTCAGTCGGACTACATCTACGTCTCTGATACACTTGTAGACGGAGATAAGATCAAGCTTTACACTTTCGATAATAGCGGACAATGCGAATGTGAGTATGACACCGTTACTAACGAATTTAAGAATAACGGAGAATCTTCATACTACAGTAATTCCGGATCAGTTAAGGGATATGACGGAAAGTACTATACTGTCAATGGTGATGGTGTATATGCCGATGACGATACACTGTTCTGTGCTTTCGGAGATACTGACGGAAACTTGAACAGGCTTTCCAATGCATCCATTGGTTCCGTTCAGGAAGACAGAGTAGTTCTTTTCGGAAATGATTATGATCCGTATACATACATGCCGGTTCCTTCCATCATGATCCTCGAAAAGCAGGACGAGAACCCTAATGCAGGCAAGGAATTACTTACTGCTTCAGCTCCTTTCATGATGGTAACCGAGATGACAGCTGAAGGTATAAGAAAGTTCAACAACGAAAACGATAAGTACTACATCAGAACGACCAGTGACAATATCTTCAATGATCCTGATTACGATTACAGTGACGAGAATTATATGCAGAAATACCAGGACGAGTTTAAGATGAAAGTCTTGTCAGATGACGGTCCTGATATCATCTTTGATGTAAACAACATCAATGGTCTTGAAAATGAAGATTGCCTTCTCGATCTTTCCAAGGATATCACGTTCGATCCGGATCTTTACTACACAAATATTACCGATTCCATGGCAAGAGACGGCAAACTCTTTGCAATCCCGCTGAGTTTCTCTGTTGAAGGTTTGCTTGTAGAGAAAGAGTGCGTTAAGGACGGAGCAAAGGGATTCACTATTGATGAATATAAGAAGCTCGTAAGCGATGCTTGTAACGGTGAGGATCCGCTTGTTGAAATGTATTCGAAGGAATCATTGTTCTTCTACTTCCTCAGCAGTTCTTACAATACCTGGATCAAGGATAATAAAGTTAACTTTAACCAGGACGAGTTCAAGCAAATGGCTGAGTACATCAAGGATAATATGCCTGATAATCCTACCTTGATGGATGACAGTGGAGTGATCATTTACGACGATACTTATATGCAGGAGCAGTTGAATAAGAAAGCAAGACAGATATATCTTTATTCTGTATCTGACTACTTCAGAGAAATGGGATATATGAATGATCCGGTCTTCCTCGGATTCCCTTCAACGGACGGAAGAGGTCCTGCTGCTTCAACACAGCAGACTGTCGGTATCAGTGCAACAACAGAAAACAAAGACGCATGTATAGAATTTATTAAAGCATTGCTTTCGGCTGATGTTCAGCAGTTGTGTGATACTAATCCGATAAACAGAGAAGCAGCTGCAAGCATAGTAGACGGCGCCCTTGCTTCATTGAACGAAGAGTATAAGAAAAATGTTGAAGAATACGGATACAGTGATGAAGAAGCAATAATGATGGGTTATTCCAAGCCTAAGGATAACGCAAGAGAACTCTATCTGAATGCTCTTGAAAATGTTTCTTCGGTATACATGTTTGATTCTTCGATAGAGAGCATCGTATCAGAAGAAGCTCAGGCTTATTTCTCAGGTCAGAAGAGTGTAGACGAATTAATTTCAAATCTCGAAAACAGAGTTCAGACAGTACTCAACGAAAAAGGATAAGATGATCTTTCAGGGGGCCGCAAGGCCTCCTGTTTTTTGCCTTTCTTACATCTTTGTAATGTTAATCCCTGATATGTAATGTATAAAAATAGTTATCGAATATAGACAAGAATAGAATTGTATTGGGAAGTAAAGACACATCACTATTTCTTCATGGAGTTGGGGGATATTATATGGAAACAAAAAGGGAAGCTGCTGCTGTTCTTGCAGTCCTGATGATCGCGGGATCCTTATCGGTTCTCGTGGGATGCAAGAAGAATAATGAAGAGGTCATACGCGAAGAAGATACATGGTATTACGCCAAAGAGATTGATCTGAATACGGCGTGTGATATATCGGGATATGACTCGGTGTCTGTCGATGATCACAGGATCCTCGGTGATTATATACTCGTATCATATACACTTTTCAAATACGATAATGAAACAGTATCAGACGATAAGATCACATGCATATTCGATTCGGAAGGAGAACTGATCAACAGTGTGGATCTTAAGGCTATCTCCGGAGACTACGATGAGGAAGCATATATGGAGGTCCTCGGTTGTTCGCAGGAAAATGATGTTCTCTATTGCTATTATTCCGAGAATAATTGGGAAAAGGATATCAACCTGATAAAGAGATTCAGCGTGGATCCTTCGTCCGGCAATGTAGGTGAACCTGAGGATGTGGATTTTGCTCTTGCCCCGGGTGAGCGTGTGGAGGAAATGGCATTTTGTGATGATTACACTTATATATTCAAGTGTTCCGGAATGGCTGTCATCCTATATGCGTATAAGGATGGTGAACTGCTCATGGAGAAAGAAGTCAGAGGTTTTCTGAGTTATGAAGGTTTCGCTGTGGATGGCATAAGCCGTGACGGAGATATGATCAGGTTTTATATCTCCAACGCATCAGGAACTATCGAATATGAATATGATGTCAATACTAATGATTTTAAAAGGTCCGGCTCGGAAAAGTATTATTCCGGAAACGGTACGGTAAGAGGTTTTGACGGCAGGTATTATACGACCAAATCAGGCGGTATCTATGTCGATGACGAACTGTATCTGTCTTTCGGAGATACGGACGGGAATCTATATAAACTTGCATGTTCCAAACTGGAAAGAGTGCAGGAAGACAGGATCTATCTGTATTTCTGGGATCTTGATTTTGATACGTATAAGATGATAAATTATATGACGATCCTCAAAAAGGCTGATAAGAATCCTAATGCAGGAAAGATACTCATCAATGCCGAATCTGCATTTTCGACTGTGGATGAGATGACAGCCGAAGGAATAAGAAAATATAACTCCGAAGACAACGGATATTATATCAGGACTATGAGTGAAGATTACTACTATGGTCATCCATTCAATTATTCTGATGAAGAAGAATGGAAAAAATACGAGGATGATTTTAAGATGAGGATCCTTTCAGATGACGGTCCGGATATAATATTCCAGCCTGCAAAAGTCAGCGGTTTGAATTCAGGACAATATCTTATGGATCTGAGTGAAGATATAGTGCTCGATACCGGATCCTACTACACAAACATAATAGACAAGTTGAAGGTGGATGATAAGCTATATAGCATACCGCTGAGCTTCAGAGTGGAGGGCATCCTTACGGACAGATCCCTTGTCAAAGACGGAGCGAAGGGATTTACTTTCGAAGAGTATAAGGAACTGGTAAGTACTATTTGTAACGGTGATGATCCGATGAATGATATTTATTCAAAAGAGGATTACCTTTTGCAGTGCCTGAGTACATCAGGAGATCTCTGGTTCAAAGACGGCAAGGTGGATTTTGATCAGGAGGCGTTCAGGGAAACAGCAGAATATATAAAGGATAATGTTTCTGATAAAGCAAACCTGGAAACAGAAGAAGGTTCGGTCGTGATAGGCACCGATTATCTCAGAGAACAGACAACGAGAAAAGCCAGAGCATTCTACATGCTCTTTACAAGCGATCTGTTAAGAGAAACCTCGGATCTCGATGAACCGGTAATCCTCGGATTTCCTTCGCCCGACGGCAGAGGCTGTATGGCTAAGATAACAGAGAGTGTTGCAATATGTTCGTCAGCCAAGCATAAGGATGCGTGTATTGATTTTATTAAGATGCTGCTGTCACCGGAAATCCAGGAACTGAATCTGTATAATCCGGTCAACAGGGAAGCAGCGGAATTCCTCATAGATAAAGCTGTAAGTTCTATGGATGAATACTATGAAAGATGCATCGCGGATCCGAATCTGACTCAGTATGATCTGCATCTGATGGGCGTCGTGAAGGCGCCTGAAGGAGCCAGGGAGAATTATCTCAAGACTTTGGATAGCGTGGAATGTGTCTATACATTGGATACCGCGATGTCGACAATCGTATCGGAAGAAGCAAGAGCATATTTCTCCGGTCAGATGGACATAGATACTTTCATCAAAAATCTTGAAGACAGAGTACAGACTGTGCTTGATGAGAAGAAGGAATAAACCCGCATAAGATATGCCTCGCCTTTACTTTGATTTATGCGAACATTATAATTACTTTGTAAATCATTTAATGAGGTGATCTTTATGAAGAAACTAGTTGCTATAGCACTCGCATCCGTTATGATGCTCGGCCTTTTTGCTTCCTGTTCAGGAAAAGATTCAGAAGGCGGAAACGGTAATTCCAAGAAGGAATTTGTCGTTGGTTTTGACGCAGATTTCCCGCCTATGGGATTTAAGGATGACAGCGGTAACTATGTAGGTTTTGACCTTGATCTTGCCAAGGAAGCAGCAGAGCGTATGGGCATGGAGTTCGTTGCTCAGCCGATCAACTGGGACAGCAAGGATCAGGAATTAAGTTCAGGAAATATCGACTGCATCTGGAACGGCTTTACCATCAGCGGACGTGAAGACAAGTACGCATGGACAGATGCATATATGGAAAATAAGCAGGTCGTAGTAGTTAATGCTGATTCTGACATCAGTAAGCTTACAGATCTCGCAGGCAAGACAGTAGCAGTTCAGAAGGATTCTTCAGGACTTGCAGCTGTTAACGATAATGCAGAGCTTAAGGATTCTTTCGGAAGCCTTCTCGAGGAAGACAACTACCTTAACGCTATGATGGAACTCGAGTCCGGTGCGGTTGACGCCATCGTAATGGATGAGATCGTAGCCCGTTACCAGATCCAGACATCAGGCAAGAACTTCAAGGTCCTCGATGAGTCCGTTGCCAGTGAGACATACGGTGTAGGTTTCGATCTCGGTAATACGGAACTTCGCGATCAGGTTCAGAAGACTCTCGAAGACATGGCATCTGACGGTACGATGGCCAAGATCTCCAACGAGTGGTTCGGAACAGACGTAACCATTATCGGTAAGTAATCTTTGTAGGCAGGTTTTAATGGACAAGTTAATCAGCATCCTGACCCAACTCGGGTCAGGATTTCTTACTTCAATAGCACTTTTCTTTTTGACCCTGATCTTCTCGATCCCGCTGGGCCTTTTGGTCGCAAAGGGAAGGATGTCGAAGAACATCGTCATAAGTTCTCTGGTGCGTTTTTACATCTCGGTCATGCGAGGTACGCCTCTCATGCTCCAGCTGCTCCTTGTCTATTTCGGACCATACTATCTTTTCAATATCAACTTAAGAAATCTTAAGCTTGGCCCAATCGATTACCGTAATATCGCAGCCGTTATCGGTTTTTCCTTAAACTACGCTGCATACTTCGGAGAGATCTTCAGGTCCGGCATACAGTCCATGTCCAAGGGCCAATATGAAGCAGCCACAGTCCTTGGTTTCTCGAAAACACAGACCTACTTCAGGATCATCCTGCCGCAGGTCGTTAAGCGAGTTCTTCCTGCAGTTACAAACGAGATCATAACGCTCGTAAAAGACACATCACTTGCGCAGGCTATCTCAGTAATAGAAATGTTTACTGTTGCAAAGCAGATCTCCGCAGCTCAGGCATCTGTTATTCCGCTTTTCGTAGCGGGCGTATTCTACTACGTATTCAACGGCCTTGTTGAGATCGTTATGAACCGCATCGAAAAGAAAATGAATTACTATCAGTGATCGGAGGAAAATATGAGCGTTCTTGAGATGAAAAACATACATAAATCCTTCGGTTCCCTTGAAGTTCTTAAGGGTATAGATCTTACTGTCGAAAAAGGTGAGGTCGTTGCAGTAATAGGCCCTTCGGGCGGAGGTAAATCAACGCTCCTTCGTTGTGCCACGACACTTGAGACCATTGACAAAGGAGAGATCATCATAGGTGGTGATATCCTCGTTACGACCAAAGATGATAAGGCGGTTTACTGTGACAAGAAGATGCTCCAGGAAGTAAGAAGCAAGTTCGGACTCGTGTTCCAGGGCTTTAATCTTTTCCCGCATTTTTCGGTCAGAAGAAACATCACTGAAGCACTTATTCATGTACACAAAAAGAGCAAGGAAGATGCAGATCAGATCTGCGATCAGCTTCTTACTAAGATGGGAATGCTCGATAAGGCAGATTCTTATCCGTGCAACTTGTCAGGCGGACAGCAGCAGAGAGTCGGAATCGCGAGAGCACTCGCGACGAACCCTGACATTATCTTTTTCGATGAGCCTACATCAGCATTGGATCCTGAACTTACGGCAGGCATTCTCAAGGTAATAAGGGATCTTGCTGAGGAGAAGATGACGATGGTCATCGTCACTCACGAGATGAGTTTTGCAAGAGACGTTGCAGACCGCATCATCTTCATGGACGGCGGCGTTATTGTTGAGCAGGGCCATGCGAAGGACATTATCAATAATCCGAAAAGCGAGAGGACCAAGTCTTTCCTTGCCGGTTATTGATTACATCATTGTAAGATTAACTGACAAATCGTAATGTAATCAAATAGTTTTTATCTTCCTTTAATCGTAATATGTATCTGTGAGAAAACTGATACGGGGAGAACATATATGAAATCAAGAAAACTGGTATCCATGATGTTGGTCGTGTTTGTCATGGCGGGAACTTTTATGCTGTTCTCGGGATGCAACAAAAACAATAAACCGCGTGAGACCAATGTCACCATCAAAGGAGACGATCCGTGGTATTCTGCGGTGTTTTTCAAACCTGACGAGATCATAGATCCTTACACTGAGATCCTTAACGGAACAAGTTTCCCGTTTGTTGTCGGAGATAATCTTTTGATAGCAAAGACCGGATCTTATTACAATGAGGATTCAGGTACATACGGAAACGGACAGAAGTTCGGACTTTTCACTATGGACGGAGATCTGATCTGCGATAACATCATGACCCGTGAGTCGGATTTTGGTCTTGTGACGATTCTCGGAGCTTTCCCTGACGGAGATAACGTTAAGATACTTTTCACAGGACAATCTAAGGACCTTGGAACAGTTGCTCTTTATTCGATGGCCTGGGATACCGCAGCTAATACTTTCAGCGAGCCTGTTGCTCAGGATATCGGACTTGATGCAGGTTCTTATATTTCCAATCACTTCATGTATGGTGATTATCTCGTCATCGAAGAGATGGATTATGACGACTTTAGCGAGAGCATCACTTTCCTTAAGAACAGTGATGTTATCGGAATATGTGATCTCTCCGAGACGGAATACCAAGGTTTTATGACCAGCGCAGTATATATGAAGAACGGTAACCTGATCCTTGAAGGAAGAGGCGGAATACTCTCATCAGGAGATACCAATTATTCCGGTGATACATTAAGACTTACTTTCGATCCGAATAACGGTAATCTGATAAACGGTGAAGAAGCAGGTACAATAGCTACTCATAACGAGATCATCGGTTTTGACGGAAGAGCCTACAGTGCTAAATCAGACGGAATCTATGCAGGTGATGAGTTATATATCTCATATGCTGACTGTGATGTGAACATGAACAACATGAGCATGGTATCGCTTCTTTCCGTAGATCCTGATAGGGTAGTTATCTCAGGATATGAGATCAACATCCTCATGAGCACAGTCGAAGTAAGACTTGTAGTTCTCGAGAAGGCAGGAAGAAATCCGAATGCTGGTAAGACGGTCATTAATGCAGTCTCACCGATTCCTCTTAGTACTGAACTCATGGAAGGCGTTCTAAGATATAACAGAGCTGATCACGAGTACTTCATCAAGCCAACCGTAAGAAGCCTATATGAAGTTGATCTTAACAATGAATCTGAAGTTAAAAAGTTCTATAACGATTTCGCGCTTGATATCATATCGAGCACCAGTCCTGATATCGTCTTCAATGCCAACATGCTCTCGGGGATGATGACGGACGAGTATTTCCTGGATCTTGCTAAAGACGTTGAACTTGATGACAGCAAGTTTTATTCCAATATTTATGATATGTCCGCTGTTGACGGAAAATACTACATGGTTCCGATAAGTTTTTCTCTAAGCGGTATTCTTGTTGAGAAAGAAAATCTAAGTGAAGGACAGAGAGGATTTACTTTTGATGAGTATGTAAAATTCGTAAGTGATTCCTGTAACGGAGTAGATCCGATGGCAGCGCATATCTCCAGAAACGAGTATTTCATGTCATGTTATCAGGCCATGGGTGATTTCTGGATAGAGGACGGAAAGGCTGACTTTGATAATGAAGCTTTCAGGGATCTTATGAAATATATAAAGGAAAATGTTCCTCCGACCGTATTTGAAGATTCGATGAACAGATATGTCGAGATATATTACCTGGACGGCAGTGCGCAGAATAGTCCTACAAAATGCAAGTATCTCAATAGCGTTTCATACGACGGATATGAGTATCAGGCCAGAGGTTTTAAGGATCCTGTGTTCTGCGGTCTTCCGTCAGTTGACAGAAAGGGACCTTCTGCATCCATAATTTCTTCCGTATCAGTCACTGCGAATACGGGCGTTAAGAAGGGGTGCATCGAGTTTATAGAAACTCTTATCGATACCGAGGTTCAGCTGAACTGTGAATACTTCTGCATCAACAAGGAAGCACAGGGCATGCTGCTGAGCGATAAGTATCAGGAGGAACTTAAGCAGTACGAAGATACGCTCGCTAAGTTTCAATTTGAAGCGCAGGCCCGCAAGGAAGGATACTATGCTCCTGATGAGAAAACACAGGCACAGCTTTTAGACATCATCGAGAACATCGGTTCGGTAACCGCAGTCGATGAAGCGGTCTACGACATCCTAAGCGAGGAGGTCAGGACCTATTTTGACGGGGATAAAGATATCGATGCCGTAATAGATACGATCAATAACAGAGTTCAGACATATCTGAACGAGAAATAACATAGGAAAAGCCGGCTGCATCACATACGATGCAGTTGGTTTTTCGTTCTTGAGTAATGCTCGAAAACTATGTATAGTGTGAAGTGAGAATAAGAGAAATGAGAATACAAATGAACTTCAGAAAAATAGTTTCAGTAATCCTGATATCATCCGTTGTGTTTGGAATGACTCTCGCTTTTTCGGCGTGCAAGAAAAACAACAAACCCAGAGAGGGCAACTATATAATCCAGGAAGACGATCCGTGGTATACGGGACGGTCTTTCAATCCGTCTGATTACACTAATTCTAAAGGAGCTTCATACAATCTTGAAGATAGTATTTTCTCAGTTGGAAATGATCTGCTTGTAGCAAGTTCAGGGTTTACATATGATGAAGGCGGACTGATGAAAGATAATGAGATGTTCATGCTTTTCGATTCCTACGGTGATCCATTGATCGAGAATACAATGTGCGTCGGTAATGAATACAGCAGTGCCAGGTATATCTGTGCATTTCGTGAAGATGATAACATCGATATCTACTTCAGTATGGAAGACTATGATTTGATAAAAGATGTCATTTACAAAGTTACATGGGATGTTAACAGTAACTCATTAAGTGAGCCTGTTGAGGAGTACGGAGATTTTAAAGAGAATAGCTATTTCTACAGTTCATATTCATCGGATAACTATTTTGCTGTTGTTGAGATGGGATATGATGATATGATTCAGAGATTATTTGTATACAACAGAGAAGACAATGTTGGAGTTATAGATCTGAGTGAGATGGATATGGGAAACTCATGGCTCCGTGGTATCCGTGAAGAAGACGGCATCCTGGTTCTCAACTGTACGAGATATGTGTCAGATATCACGGATACATATTCGACAGAGATCATTTTTGATGTTCAGACGGGAACCGTTACAGACGTCAAAGAAGCTGGTTCTTCATATTCCAAGCAAAGTGTAAGAGGTTTTGACGGCAGATTATATAGCGCAAAGAATGATGGAATATATGTAGAAGATGAACTTTATATCTCATATGCAGATTGCGATTACAATCTGAGTTCTTTTATGGATGTAACCGTCCTGTCCGTTGAGGAGGACCGCGTCGTGCTGTCCGGATATGAAGTCGATCAGTATAACGTCAGTTTTGGAAAAGAAGTAGTCTTCCTTGAAAAGCAGAAGAGAAATCCGAATGCCGGAAAGATGGTCATAAATGCGCTTTCTCCGTCACTTCTGAGTTATGGGCTGACAGAAGGGATCATAAGATTCAACAGAGGAGACAGTAAGTACTTCATAAGACCTGAGATCATGAATATACGTGATGTAAATATCGCTTCTGAAACGGAGATCAAAGAGTATTATAAAAAGTTCACGGAAGCGATCCGATCTGACAATGGTCCGGATATAGTCTTTAATGCTGGTGAGTTATCAGGTGTTTTGACTGATGAGATGTTCCTTGATCTGAGCGAAGACATTGATTTGGATGAGGAGAAATACTACACGAATATATATGACCTTACAGCTTCCGGTGATAAGCATTTTGTTATTCCGTTGGAATATGGAATAAGCGGCCTTTTGATCGAGGGTAAAAATATTGATCAGGGGAAGAAGGGCTTTACTTTTGAAGAATATTCAAAGTTTGTAAGTGAAGTTTGTGATAATACGGATCCGCTGTCACTTAACACATCAAGAGTATACTATTTTCTTTCGATGTTCGATGCTATGGGTGATTATTGGATCAAGGACAAAACCGTAGATTTTGGAAACGATTCATTTAATGCTCTTCTTCAGTATGTGAAGGATGTGCCGGAGGATGTTTTCGCGAACAACATATCTTATTATGGGGATCACTATAGTGTCGGTTCTCCTACGAATAAGATCGCACTCATGTGTAAGTATGTCGAATGTATAGGATCATCAGATTATGCAACTGCTGCCTCTAAATTTTTGGAGCCTGTACTGTGCGGACTTCCATCTTTGGACGGAACAGGACCTGTGGCTTATCTCGAGTCTAGTGCATCGGTCACTTCCAATACCGGAGTAAAGGAAGGATGCATTGATTTTATAAGAACGCTTCTAAGTACGGAGATCCAGCTTAACTGCGAAGGATTCTGCATGAATAAAGAGGCTCAGGGTATGCTGATGAGTGATAAGTATAAATCAGAACTGTCGGAGTTCTCGGGTAATATTGCCAAGTTCCAGGCTGAAGCTCATGAAAAGGGATACTATGAACCTGATGCGAAGAAAATGGAATGTGTAGAAGATGCGATCGAGAGTGTAAGCTGCGTAACTAACTATAATTATGTTGTGCTTGTTGTCGTCAACAACTATGTTACCGGGTATCTGCTCGGATATAATGATGATGATGAAGGTATTGTTGACTCGATAAACAACAAAGTACAATCACTTATTGGTTGATAGTAAAGGAAAAAGGGGAACAGGATACATGTATTTCAGAAGAGTAGCGGCAACGATACTGTTATCGTCAATGCTTACGGGAATGGCATTGAGTTTTTCTTCGTGTAAAAAGAAAAAGAATAACGAGCCGCGTTCGTCCAACGTGATCATCAAAGAAGATGACCCATGGTACAAGGCGGATATTTATAATCCGTGCGATTTCTTGGATCCGTATAATGAGATCGAAAGCTTTGACTACTATACAGCTGTTTTTGGAGATAAACTGTTTGTTGCAAAATCAGGCGGTATAGATTATGGCGACGATACTTATAGTTACTATAACAGGATGTTTGGTCTTTTTGATCTGGAAGGAAATCTTATCTGCCAAAATGAGTACAGTTTTGATCTTTCGATCGTGGATCAGATATTTTTGGGAGTTACTGCTGAAGGTGATGACTTTAAGATTCCTCTTTTAACGCACTCATCCGCTAAAGAAGGTTATGTATTGAACTACATAACTTGGGACACAGACAGTAATACGCTTAGTGAGCCTGTACCGACAGATCTGATAGTACCGGGAGATGATCTTTTTCAGGCAGTTCAGTCAGACAATATTCTGGTAACCAGCTCCAACGTTTATGGTGAAGATTATTATACTTCCAGCATGACTATAGATGTTTTCGAGGATTCGAAACATATAGGCAGTTTGAATCTTTCAGAGACTGAGTGCGAGGCAATGTATTTGGACTATATCTATGATACAGGCGACTCGATCGTTATTGAAGGTGAGAGTTGGGAAACCTATGCTTACTATTCGGGTGAGCGAGTAAGGATCACATTCGATAAAGCATCACGCTCTTTTGGAGATTTCAGCAGTTACTATTCTGATGGTGTGACTAATGAAATCGAGGGCTTTGACGGAAGGCGTTACATGCCAAAATCCGACGGGATCTATTGCGGAGACGAACTATATCTCTCGTATGTGGAATGCGATGCTAATCTTTTGAATATGTATGACGTGACGCTTTTAAGCGTTGAAGAAGACAGGGTTATCCTTGCAGGAAAAGATTTGATGGAAAATTTCACCTTGGGACTTAGGATCATTACTCTTGAGAAGCAAAGCAGAAATCCGAATGCAGGCAAGATGCTCATCAATGCCCTGGCCGTTACCGAACTTAAAAATGATCAGTATGAGGCTATCCTTCGATATAACAGAGCTGACAATAAATACTTCATAAAGCCTGTTGTAAGATCAGTAACCGAGCTCGATCTTTTCACATCTGAACAGCTTCAGCAATACTATGATTCCGTTTCTCAGGAGATCAAGTCTGAGACCGGCCCTGATCTGGTATTTAATTCGTATGTGCTGTCTGCTTTCATGAACGACGATTACTTCCTGGATATGAGTGAAGATATCGAAATGAAATACGACGAATATTACTCCGAGATCTATGACTTTACTGCCACAGGCGACAAACATTATATTATCCTGTCGGGCTTTCTCATTAACGGTGTCATGATTCCAAAAGATTATATGGATAAAGAAGGTTTCACGTTTGATAAGTACAGAGAGTTTGTTACTTCATCCTGTGAGGATAACGATCCTATCTCTTATTCTTATACTCGAAAAAGATATCTGGAGCTCCTATTAAACTCGATGGGCAGTTCCTGGATCAAAGACGGAAAGGCTGACTTTAATACAGAGGAATTCCGTTCGATGTTAACCTTTGTAAAAGAATTTGTTCCTGCTACCGATTTCGAAAATGATCAGGGATATTTCACGGAGTTCCTGTATCCGTATCCGTATGAGAGAAGGACCCCTTCATACACTTTTATATCAGGAGGATATTTCGGAACTTATACATCGGCATTGGTCAATGATTCGAATCTGAAACTTTGCGGAATTCCTTCGTATGACGGAGCAGGTCCTGATGCACAGATCATATCTTCTGTATCCGTTTGTGCCAATACGGGAGTTAAGGATGCCTGCATCGATTTCACAAAATATCTTCTGAGTACTGAAGTCCAGCTTAATAATGAATACATCTCAGTTAATAGAAAAGCGATGAGTATGCTCCAAAGTAACAACTACCAAAACGATGCCAAGGAGTTTAAGGATAATCTCGCTAAGTTCCAGTCAGAAGCTTTAGACAGAAACGACAATCTATATGATCCGTTAGAGAGAACCCAGAACCAGCTCGACTCGCTTACTGACGATTTTGAAAGAGCAGATGTCTACGATATGACAGTTGTCTACATTATTCTCGAAGAGTCCCGCGGCTATCTTGACGGAGAAAAAGACCTCGATACTGTCATCTCTTCCATTAACACAAAAGTTCAATCTTATCTGGACAGTTTGGGATAACCCGTGCCTTAAAATTGCCGATAGTTTTAGGACATGATCTTAATTCTTTGTGTAAAATATGTTTGATGAATATTTAGGAAGATATTTTTCGAAGGAGAAATGAAATGAAGGATTTAAGAAAAGTATTGGCCGTTATCATTGCGGCTGCAATGGTGTTTGGCATAGCTTCTTGCGCTCAGCCGCTTGACGATCAAAAGGCAAACAAGAGATCCGAGACCGAAGAGGATGAAGGCGAAGACGAGGTAACAGAGGAGTCCGAAGAATCGGAAGAGACTGAGAAGTCCGAGATATCCGATGAAACTGAGCCTTCGGAAGAGACTGAGGAAACAGAAGAGTCTTCCGTAGAAGAGACCTTTGTTGATGATGTAGATGATGCGAGACTTTTAGGCGGTATCTCGGGTGTAGATGTTTTGAACGCGGATGAGTTTAACGAGAACTATAGCGATCCCGATTATATGAGTAAGGGATTTCTTGTTTATGCCGAGGGAGATGAGATCAACAATGTTCTGATGATAGTAACGTCGCTTAGTGACGACACTTCCCCTTATAGTGATAACTGTATCTCATTAACGAGCTTTGAACGTAACGTCTGGGATGATGAATCGAGTCTTTACGAGAAGGTGGTTGTTTTCGAGTATGAGGATGAGGACAGCGCATCCAAAGTCTTTCAGGCTATGGTCGGCATTGCTCCTGATCTTAGTGTGAGCAAGCTGAGCGAAGAAGAATACGGAAAAGACGGATCGACAGGACATCTGGTAGTTCACTTTGACAGGGATGAAACTGTTGAGGCCATGTTGGAGTTCTGGGGTGATCTTGCAAACGAAGAAGTCACATCTGCGATAGAAGGATTGAACGAAGCGGATAACGTTATCTCTTTCTATCAGGTCGGTAATAAAGCGTTCTTGGTTCAGTTCTCCAGTCATGGGGCATGTGGCAGTTCCGTCGTTCTTGATTATCTTGCCGAGAGAGGATTAGGAAACCCGTTGGAGGTTGATAGTTCCGATGAAGCGGTTGAGTGCTTCAAGAGTTTCATATTGGGCAGCGTGCTCATGTGACAACAAAAAAAGATCATACTAAAGAGGCTTTCGAAAGCCTCTTATTTGATAGAGTAACACTAAGGTTTAAGTGAGAAATGTACAGGACCTTATTGGAAAGAGAGGGAACACAAGTGAAAGATGCAAGAAGAGTTTTGGCTTTGATCATCGCTTTCGCGATGCTTTTCGGAATGGTTTCATGTTCATCATCTTCAAAGAGCAAAAAGAGTAAGTCTGACAAGAAGACCGAAAAGGAAGAAGATGAAGATGACGAGGATGTAACTGAGAAAACAGAGGATCAGGAGGAAACTGAGATATCTGAAGAGACCGAAGATACCGAAGAGTCAGAGACTTCCGAAGAAACTGAAGAGACGGAGGAAACCGAAGATTCTTCAGGTACGCCGGTTTTAAGTGTAAGTGAAGACTTCGATAGAATTAAGGAAATTACCGGTGCTGAAGAGATCAAGGTTGATTCATATTATTTCTCTTTGAATAAAGAAGATGTGATCGTCGATGGCGTTATCGCTTATGCAGAAGGAGACGAGGTTAAGGATATACTTGATGATATGCTCTATCTGGGTGCATCCATAATCCCTGACGATGTTGCTGAAGAGATGAACTTGTACGAATGCGAGTCCGTGGTCAGCTATGTTAAGGAGATAAAAAATGAGATCGGAGGCAGTCATGAGAGTCTGTCGGTCTTCGAGTATGAGGATGAAGCGGCTGCAAATGCAGCATTTGAAACCTTTAAGACATCGGCGGTCGGTAATTTGTCTCTTAACGAAGATGAATATATGAATACGGGTTCTCAGGGATATCTTGTATTCAATCTCGGAACTGATACGTTGATGCAGATGCTTTTAGGCGAGATGACAGATGAGGAGATCGAAGAATATAAGGAACTCCTGGGAGACATGAGTTTTTTGAACGGATTTTACCAGAGCGGTAACAGGATTATCGAGATCGACTATATTACTGTTGCCGGCGAATTTGAATATGAGTCTTTGTCTTTTATCCTGGAAGAGGGATTCAGTGATCCTTATCTCGTAGAGAATTCCGAGGCCTTGGTCGCGGCTTATGAAGAGGTTTTCGAAGAATAAGAAGACCTTTTGATCATGTGTTTTAAGTCAGCTGTTCCTTTTGGGGCAGCTGATTTTTTTCGAAAACAAGTGCAAATGTCAGTTTTTTCTGATAAAGTGCATAGGGAAATACAAATCGTGTTTGGGGGAAACAAATATGAAGGGCCTGAGAAAATTGCTGGCAGTGTCGCTTGCAGTGGCAACAGTTATGTGTGCTGCTTCCTGTGATTCGGTAAAAGAAAAAGATAAGGACGAGCCTGAAACAGAAGTTTCACAAGAGGAAACTGAAGTATCTGAGGAAGTGAAAAATCCTGAGACCAGCATTTCTGAAGAAACGGAACCGAGTATCACGCCGGGTGGAAATACAGCCCGCAGACGTGTAGGTGTAGACGAGGATGACGACATGCTCCTGGAGATTTCCGGAGGATATAAATTTACAGAGGACTGTACAGATTACATCCTAAATAAAGATGATCCTGAAATAGTCAGCAATGGAATGATCTGCAATGTGTCGGGCGATGAGGCCGCATTATTCGAAGAATATCTGGAAACTGAATTTTTGGCTCCTTTTAAAGAGGGAGACAGTAAGACCCTGCATATTGATGATTGCATATTATTAACGGAGTTCCTCAGGATCCGGGAGACCCAATTCGATGAACCAAGCACATTGACCACGGATGATGACGGAAACATGAAGATTGTTACGGAATCTACTTATGACTTCTATCACGAAGAACTGGCAATTCTGTCGTACGAAGATGAGGAAACTGCTGCAGCTGCTTTTGAGGAATATGTTACTGTTAACTTCGGAAGTGTGGAGTTGAGCGAAGATGAGTACCAGTTTGACGGTACACAGGGTTATCTGGTAGCAAATTTCGATTTCAAGAATTACTTAAAGTATCTTTGGAATAAAGAGGCGACTGATGAAACTATCGAGGCATACAAAGCAGAGATCGGAGAGTTCATTTTTGTTGATGCGATCTATCTTAGCGAAAACAAGATCATAAAACTTCAGTATATGAACACTATAGGAAGCACGGATTATTGTACTGTGGAACTTTTAGAGAGCAAGGGCTTTGGTAATCCGTTTGAAGTAGTAAATTCAGAAGAGTTTTTGGAATATTATTCTGCCTACGGCATGAAATTGGTATAAAGTACTTCTGTTGATTTGACGGCTGACCAACGTTTTCGATAAGAAAATACTATGATTTTCTCCTTTGAATTATCAGGAACTGATATTATAATTACTTGGTACTTATTGTTATAAGTAAAGTTCTATGCATGAAAGGAGATCATTATGCAACACATTGACATCAAAGAAATATTTGGAAATCAGGAGTTGCTTAATAATAACGTGACCGTATGCGGTTGGGTTAGAACAGCAAGAGATTCCAAGAATGTTGCATTTATCGAATTAAATGATGGAACAAGCTTGAAACACCTACAGATCGTAATTGAAAAGGATTCCGGCATCCAGCTCGAGCAGTGCCTCAAGCTCGGAACTGCCCTTAAGGTTGAAGGCAAGCTTGTTCCTTCAGCCAATAATATCGTCGAGATAAATGCATCAAGTATCGAGGTACTGGGAACAGCGCCTGCAGATTATCCGCTCCAGAAGAAGAGGCACACACTCGAGTTCTTAAGGACCATGCCTCATCTTCGTCTTCGTACGAATACCTTTAACGCAGTATTCAGAGTACGTTCCGTAATGGCAGCAGCCATCCACGAGTTCTTCCAGAGCAAGAACTTCGTATACGTTAACCCGCCGCTCATCACGGGCAGCGACTGCGAGGGAGCAGGTGAGATGTTCCAGGTAACAACTATCGGTTACCAGGACGGCAAGTACGAGAGTGCAGAAGACTACTACGCTGACGACTTCTTCGGTAAGAAAGCAGGTCTTTCCGTTTCCGCACAGCTCGAAGGCGAGACAGCAGCTCTTGCAATGGGTAAGATCTACACATTCGGACCTTCCTTCAGAGCTGAGAACAGTAACACACCTAAGCACCTTGCAGAGTTCTGGCACGTTGAGCCTGAGGTGGCTTTCGCAGAACTTCCTGACGTTATCGCACTTGCAGAAGAGATGGTCAAGTTCGTTATCGGACGTGTTCTCGAGAAGTGCCCGCAGGAGATGCAGTTCTTCGACAAGTTCATGGAGAACGGTCTTATCGATCGTCTCACAAAGCTCATCAGCGAAGACTTCGGAACTATCACATACACAGAGGCTATCGAGCTTTTGAAGAAGGCAGATGTTGACTTCCAGTATCCTGTAGAGTGGGGCTGCGACCTCCAGACAGAGCACGAGAGATACATCTCCGAGAAGATCTTCAACAAGGCAGTATTCGTTACCAACTATCCTAAGGAGATCAAGTCCTTCTACATGAAGCAGAACGCTGACGGCAAGACAGTTGCAGCTGTTGACCTTCTCGTTCCTGGCGTCGGTGAGATCATCGGAGGCTCCGAGCGTGAGGCTGACTACGACAAGCTCCTCGAGGCTATGAAGGTTCGTAACATGCCTTTGGATCCATATGCTGATTATCTCGACCTTCGTAAGTACGGTTCCGTTCCGCACGGCGGATTCGGTCTCGGCTTCGAGCGTCTGATCATGTACGTAACAGGTATGGCAAACATCAGAGATGTAGTGCTCTACCCAAGAACAGTTAACAACATCCGATAATCTACGAGGTAATAAATATGTCCAGATCAGTAAACATTCCGGAGGGCTACAAGTCACATCTTTCCCTTCGCGAGACACAGCATGCTATAAAGCAGATCAAAGACACTTTCCAACAGTCCTTGTCATTTGCTCTCACACTCGACCGCGTAACTGCACCTTTGATCGTTCCTAAGGACAGCGGTATCAACGACGACCTTAACGGCGTTGAGCGTAAGGTTGAGTTCTCCATCAAGGAGATCGAGACAAATGCAGAGGTCGTTCAGTCCCTTGCTAAGTGGAAGCGTATGGCTCTCTACCGTTACGGTTATAAGCCGGGCGAAGGCATCTACACAGACATGAACGCCATCCGCCGCGATGACAACGTAGACAACATCCACTCAATCTTCGTAGATCAGTGGGACTGGGAAAAGGTCATCACAGCAGAAGACCGCAACATCGAGTTCCTCAAGGATACGGTCCGCAGCATCGTTAAGGCTATCGTCTACACTAAGCGTCAGGTTACGCTCCGTTATCCTCAGATCAACAATCCGATCAACGAGGACGTATTCTTCATCACGACTCAGGAACTTCTCGACAAGTATCCTGACCTCGACACGAAGGCTCGTGAGGACGCTATCGTCAAAGAGCACGGCACAGTATTCATCATGGGTATCGGCGCACCTCTTAGTAACGGCGAGCCGCACGACGGCAGAGCTCCTGACTACGATGACTGGTCCCTCAACGGCGACCTGATGGTATGGAACGAAGTCCTCGGACACGCCCTCGAGATCTCATCCATGGGTATCCGTGTTGACTCCAAGTCCCTCGCATCACAGCTCAAGGCAGCAAACGCAGAGGACCGCATGAAGTTCGAGTTCCACAAGCTCATCGCAGAAGGCACGATGCCTCTCACGATCGGCGGCGGTATCGGTCAGTCACGTCTTTGCATGTTCCTTCTCGAAAAAGCCCACATCGGCGAAGTCCAGGCATCCGTTTGGACAGAAGACATGTACAAAGAGTTCGAGGCTAAGGGTATCACCCTCCTCTGATCATCACCTAACTTAATACTTAAGACCGATTTCCCATTCCGGGAAGTCGGTTTTTTATTGCCACCTTTAAAATTCCCGTTATTTGTACCGTCCTATGGAACGGTACAAATGACGGTAAAAACGCGGAAATTCCCGTAAAATGTACCGTTCCTATAGCGGTACAAATGACGGGTTGTTTTGTCGATTTTGTCGATAATTGTCGCTTGTATTGTTATTTAATAAACAATATAAATTGACATTTATACTTCTAAATTTTATACTACATATGTTTCTGAGCATTTTGAGTTTGTATGTTCGGGAGCAGGGAGATATGAGAAAACTGGGCGGCTAGTGTTCCCGGTATTTTTCACAGTTAAAAATTTCATATTAGAGTTTTGGGAGAATCTTATGAGGAAGAGATTATTAAGATTCCTTTCTGCTGTTATCGCTGTTGTTATCACAACGGCGTCTTTTGTATTCGCGCAAGATGCAGAAGCTGCATTCAGCTATACGTATGACGGAACAGTAAAGGATTATACGATCGAGAAAACTTATAACTACGGAAAATATTTCGAACCTTCGGAAGACGGCAAATATCAGGTCCTTATCTATGTGCACGGCTCAGGTGAAACCGGCGGATGCGGCCAGGGCAATATGCCTACGGGTCTTCTGAATCTGATGAACAAATGGATATTTAATGGTTACTGCGAACCTTTTGTTGTAATATGTCCAAGGATCGAACAGATAAAGGAAAAGAAATGGGGCATCACTGATTTCGGAGAGTTTGTTACCGACGGTTATCTCGAGAAACTCGTCGAGGAGATCAAGGCAGGAAATATCTCTTCCAAGGTGGATACCAGTAAGCCGATCGCCATTGCAGGTTATTCAATGGGCGGTGCAGTGGCTTTGTGTGCAGGAGCCAAGTTTTCCGATACCTTCTACAACGTCGGATCTATCAGCCCGTCATGGTGCTGTTATAACGGAAGTGCGCAGTCATATCTCAATTCTTCTTCGGAACTTGTTTTCAATCAGGATCCGGAAGGACATTATATTATGACCTACGGTAAGGGCGAGGAAGAACAGTTCGCTAAGAATGTTGAGAGATATAAAGGTTATATAGAAGGAAACAAAGAAAACAGGGACGGCCTATTCAAGTTTTGTGCTTATGACTCAAGTTACGGAGGACACGGATGGAAAGTCTTCATGAGAGGCACTTTCGAGTTCCTCTTCTATATGAGAAATGACTGTCTGCCGACTACCGAGATGATCGACACAGCATGTAACGGAGCAAATACAGGATTATATGGTATTGCCTACATAAAAGGAACTCCTGTTCCGGGTAACACACTTACCGCATATACTTCGGCAAGTAATGCCAGTAATTTCAATTACCAGTGGCTCCGTAATAACGAGCCGATCAGCGGCGCTACATCAAAGACCTATACCCTTAGCAGTGCAGATGCAGGAGCGAAGATAAGATGCAAGCTTACCGATAAAGATGGCGTTTACAAAGGTTATTTCTTTACCGAAAAAGTTGAGGTAAGTGCTCCGAGTGCGGTACCTACTATAACTACCAGCCCGACTGTTACAACAAAACCTACCGGCGGAGCTTCTTCGGGAAGCGGTAATGCTCCGACACCGGGCGGAAGCAGAGGTGCATCATCCAAGGAGGATATCTCCAAGTTTGTAGATAATATCTATACCAGTGTTCTCGGCCGAGATGCCGAACCGGAAGGTGCCGAGTTCTGGTTTAACGAGTTGTGGAACTTCAAATGTTCCGGTGACGAAGTAGCATTGGGATTCATTAACAGTAAAGAATTCAGAGACCGTAATCTCTCTGATGAGGATTATGTGAAGGTTTTATATAAGGCTTTCTTCGACCGTGATCCTGATGACAGCGGCATGAAGTTCTGGCTCGACTCACTGTCTAATGGAACTCTTGACCGTAAGGCAGTCGCCAATAATTTCGTATACTCACAGGAGTGGGCTGACACCTGTGCCACATACGGCATAAGATGCGGTGGAAGCATCAAAGCCAAGGTTAATATCACTCCTTCAGATTCGACATATGCATTCGTAGAGAGAATGTATGTAACTGCTCTCGGAAGAGCATCTGATGAGGGCGGTAAAGAGTTCTGGGCTAATGAACTTTCCAACTACAGATGCACGGGTGAGGAGTTGGGCGTACAGTTCTTCCTGAGTAAAGAGATGGAGGATCTCAATATCTCGGACGAAGAGTTCGTTGACCGTCTTTATAAGACGTTTATGGACCGTGATGCTGAGCCTGACGGCAAGACATTCTGGCTTAAGAGCCTGGCGGACGGAGCTTCAAGAAAATCCGTTGTCCTGGGCTTTACGAGAAGCGAAGAATTTGTCGGCAGATGTATAACAGAAAGAATACTTCCTTATTGATAATAGCCTTTATCATTTTTAAAGTCGTCGCATCAAAAATGCGGCGATTTTTTTATTCAAACAGAATTGACATTTAAAGATGTAAAAACTATACTACAAACGTCGACAATCATTTACGAGTTTGGGTGGTTGGAGACGGGAAGAAATGAGAAACTGAGTAACTAGAGTTATTTAGTATTTTTCACTGTACAATTTTATATTGTGAACGTTTCCGGACATTTTGAGTTTGTATGACCGGGCGTACTTCTGAGAAACTAAGTGACACGGGTTATTTGGTTTGTTATCAAGTTACAATTTTATAGTTAGTATTTGGGAGACTTTTTTATGAAAGGAAGACTATTGAGAATTCTGTCTGCCGTTGTTGTTGTACCTATAATCGCGACTTCTATGATTTTCGCGAATGATGTAAAGGCAGCACCGAAGACTTATAACGGTACGATCACACCTTACACGCGCGAAACTCATAATGTTGTAAACAAAGGCAAATACTTTGAACCTGCAGCTGACGGTAAGTATCAAGCAATGATCTATTTCCATGGTGCATCAGATCAAGTCAATGGTACAGATTTGGCAAATCTGCCGGAAAGATTGATGAACGACATGAACAAGTGGATCAATATGGGATATTGCGACCCTATGGTAGTAATAACTCCTTCGATCTTTAACTCAGCTGCATGGGGAATCGAAGATTTTAAAAGCTTTGTAAAAGATGGAAATTTAGAATCATTGATCAAAGAAATCCAGTCAGGCGAGGGCTTAGGTAAAAAGGTAGATACTAGTAAGCCTATCATCGTAGCCGGATATTCTATGGGTGCTTCAGCAGCCCTTTATACAGGTACTTTGTTTAGGAATGGTGATCCTAATGGTGATGGAATTGCTGATGTTGCTCCAATTTACAATGTTGGCGCATTCAGTCCATCCTACTGCTACTACTCTGAGGAGTCACCCAGTTGGATTAAAGATCCATCAGATTGTATCTTCTCGACAAGGACAGACGGACACTTTTTGTTAACCGGTGGTGCAGGTGAAAATTCTTACTTCAATACCTGCTATAACACAGATAAGCGTGTTTTAGAAAAGAATGGTACTCTATTTAAATTTCACAAATACAATTCCGAATGGGGTCCGCACGGATGGGCTTGCGTATTTGAACTTGGTACTTTTGAATATCTGTATTACCTGAAATTCAATGAACTTCCGTCTGAAGAGATCATGACAAATGCAGTCTGGGGTGAGGTAACAATCTCAGGAACGACGACTGTCGGAAGCACACTGACAGCATCATTAAACACATATTACGATGTCGGAGCGAGCTATCGCGGTTATCAGTGGTATCGAGAGAACACTTCGACGGGAGCTTTTACCGCTATTTCCGGTGCGACTTCAAGTACTTATACTCTGACTTCTGCTGATGCAGGTTGTAAGGTCAGATGCAAGATCTGGGATACCAGAGAACCAAAAACACCGCAAGGAAGCGGCAAGTGGGGTTATTCATACCGTACCACAGCTACGATCTCTTCAGGCCAGCAGCAGCCGCAGGCTATCAAAGGAACGGTAACATTATCCGCTGATTATTACCGTTACGGTTATAAAGTCAGAGCTACTGTATCAGGCAGTAATGCAACAAACCTCAAGTATCAGTGGAAGAGAGGCGACTCTGTTATAAGCGGTGCAACCTCTTATGAGTATGTACTCACAGAGAGCGATATCGGTAAGCAGATAAGCTGCATAGTAACAGATAAGGACGGTAAGTACACAGGCAGCATCAGCAGTTCAAAGACAGCTACCATAGGTAAGGCATTTGGTCCTAATCCGCCGAGCGGTGTTTCCGCAGTTAACTGTTCCTCCAAGGGAGCAAAAGACGGAAAGATCACAGGCGTATCTGACAAGATGGAATATGCAGTCCAGACAAATGGTAACCCTGGTACATTTAATAGTATTTCAGGAACAACAGTCACAGGACTTGCTGCAGGAACATACTACGTCAGATATAAGGCTACATCCACGGCAGATGCGGGCGGAATGGCAGAAGTTTATATCAAAGAGAACAGTGCTCAGGCGATCAAGGGAACGGTAACATTGTCTGCTGATCATTACCGTTACGGTTATGAGATCAGTGCCACTGTATCAGGAAATAATGCAACAAACCTCAGTTATCAGTGGAAGAGAGGCGACTCAAATATCAGTGGCGCCACAGGCAATAAGTACAAACTTACTGAGAGTGATATCGGTAAGCAGATCAGCTGTGTAGTAACTGATAAGGATGGTAAGTACACAGGCAGCATTAGCAGTTCAAAGACAGCTACTATAGGTAAGGCATTTGGTCCTAACCCACCGAGTGGTGTTTCCGCAGTTAACTGTTCTTCTAAGGGAGCAAAAGACGGAAAGATCACAGGCGTATCTGACAAGATGGAATATGCAGTCCAGACAAATGGTAACCCTGGTACATTCAAGAGTATTTCCGGTACTTCGGTTACGGGACTTGCAGCCGGAACATACTATGTAAGATATAAGACTACTTCAACGGCAGATGCAGGTGGAATGGCTGAAGTTTACATCAAAGACGGTGCTGCTCAGTCGATCAATGGAACGGTAACATTATCCGCTGACCACTACCGTTACGGTTATAAGGTAAGTGCAGCTGTATCAGGCAGTAATGCAACAAACCTCAAGTATCAGTGGAAGAGAGGCGACTCAGTTATCTCTGGTGCAACCTCTTATGAGTATGTGCTCACAGAGAGTGATATCGGTAAGCAGATCAGCTGTGTTGTAACTGATAAAGATGGTAAGTACACAGGCAGCATCAGCAGCTCAAAGACAACTACTATAGGTAAGGCTTTCGGTGCTAAAGCTCCTACAGGTCTTGCAGGTATTAACTGTTCCTCTAATGGCGCTAAGGACGGAAAGATCTTGAATGTGTCAGATAAGATGGAATACACAGTTCTTACTAACGGTAAGCCGGGTACATATACGAGTATTTCCGGATCTTCGATCACAGGACTTGCTGCGGGAACTTACTATATCAGATATAAGGAGACTTCCACAGCTGATGCCGGTGCTAATGCCGAGATAACTATCAATGTAAAGGCTTCAAATGTAACAACTACACCAACAGTAACAGCAGCACCTACTACAACTGCTACTGATACTGCAGTACAGACAGTTACAACTGCTCCTACAGCAACAACAACTACCGCTACGAGTACATCACCTAATGACCAGATCTCTGCTTTCGTAGATCGTCTCTATTTGAGCGTTCTCGGAAGAGAGGCTGATGAAGAAGGTGCTAAATATTGGACAAACGAGCTCGTTTCATTCAGGATGTCGGGTGCACAGGTTGCAGAGAAGTTTGTTCTCAGCCCTGAGTTCCTTGGTTCCGTTGAAAATGATACTCAGTTCGTAACTGTTCTTTACAAGGCATTCTTCAATCGTGATCCTGACGATGACGGACTTGCTTATTGGACAAAAGCACTTAGTGACAAGACAATGACAAGAGAAGAAGTAGAAAGAAACTTCGTATATTCTCAGGAGTGGGCAGATACATGTGCTGAATACGGAATCCTTTCCGGAAGCACAGTTAAGCCTTCCAAATCCATTGATCCGACTGAAGCAACTCTTGCTTTCGTTGAGAGAATGTACACTAAGGCAATGAATCGTGAATCTGATCCTGAAGGTAAGGCATATTGGGCTAATAGACTTGCTAACTACGAGTGTACAGGTGAGACTATCGGTCTCGAGTTCTTTACCAGCGCAGAGATGAAGAGCTATAACCTTGATAACGAAGAATTCGTAAAGAGACTTTATAGCACATTCATGGATCGTGATGCTGATTCAACAGGTCTTTCATTCTGGATAAATGAACTTGAGAACGGCGCTGATCGTGCAGAGGTCGTAAAGGGATTTGCAAAGAGCGCTGAGTTTGAGCAGAGATGTATCGAAGCAAGGATCCTTCCTTGCGAGGGTTTATTCTAATTAGATAATCCGGATAACTCCATTACGTGTTGACCCTTGAAGTTTGAGACAAACTTCGGGGGTCTCTCTTTTTGGTAAATGTTTTCGAGCAAAATGAAAGGAGAGCCGAAGCCCTCCTTCCTGCGAAAACAGATGTGAAGTGATCTAATTAAAGCCATGGTTCCTTCCAGTCAAGAACGAGTTCCATGATTCCCTCGTAGAAGATATCTTCTACAAAGTACTTGTAGTGATATTCATATGTCTCAGAGATATCAAGTCTGATGAGGTTGCCGTCTGCATCTTCAACGTCAAGATATGTGTTTCCGTCTGTCTCGATCGGGGAAACGAATGTGTTGTAAGGAACAACTGCTGTCTCGTCTGTGACCTTGCCATTTACGATGATGTTGCCTTCGAGTTCCTTCCAGAAGGAAAGCTTATATGTAATTGTTCTGTCGAATGTGCGGATATCGTTCAAAGCTACAGGCATTCCGTCGTCGCCTACTTTGTATTCTCTGGAAGCGCGCATGATTCCCATACCGCCGCACTCAAAACCGTCCATTACTTCTGTTGTCATGATCTTAGGGAAGCTTACACTCTTAGCTACACCAACAAGAGTGATTTCGTTTTCGCCGATCTTGTAAACGTTAGTGTCGTGCATATCGCAGCCGACTGTGTCACAGATCCAGATGTACTTTGTGCCGTTACGGTCTACGAGGTAGCTGTTAGCGAGGACTACGCCCAACTCGTCGCAATATGTGATAGGCAGATCGAATATAATTCCGTTATATGAGATCTGGACTATCTTGTCACCCGGAGTAAGTTCGAAATAACCGAGCTCGCAGTCGAGGTACCAACCATCTCTGTCGTCCTTGAAGAAATCGAAAGGCTTAACGTAGTTCTTCTTTGTATCAGCCTTGAGTGCTGCGAATGCATCTACCGGTGTCTGTGTAGGAGCAGCTGTAACTTCTGCTGTAGGAGCTGTTGTAACGACTGCTGATGGAGTAGTTGCCTGAGTACCTGCGACAGTTGTCTCAACTGCTGTTGTTTCTGCGACAGCTGGCTCAGTCGGCTTTGTTTTATTTCCGAAAAGGTTTTCTGTTGTAGTCGGCTCGACTGTGAAATATGTCTTGTCCTTGTTGTCGATCTCTACAACACCCTTTGATGTTTCTTCGATCTGTACAGACTTTTCTTCTGCTACCATTCCCTCAGTAGGAACTGTTGCTGTGTCTGCTGTTGCTGCTGTGTCACCGGCGGAAGCAGCCTGTGTCTGGATTGTGACTCCGTTGGCGGAGATGTTTGACTTCTCTGCTGCTGCGATGATGCGGTCTACTGTGTTTCCCTGATCCTTTACTTCAATAGTACAGCCTGTTGCTGCAAATGCGATTGATGCTGTAAGTACAACAGATGCTGCTTTGATGATCTTGTTAGCTTTCATTTTATTAATCCTCCATAGAAAACTATTTAATCTATAAGTTGTATTGCTTGTTCCGGAATAAGCATCTTTATCTGACTTACAAGGCAATTCTACAAGTGTAGAAAACGTTTGTCAATAGTTTTTTCTACATTTGTAGAAAAAATATCGAAAAAGTTTTAAAACTACTTTGCGGCAGGCGTTTTTGAACATAGAAAAAGGGGAGACGATGCTCCCCTTAAGGTGAAATTGGATTGTGTATGAACGATTAAAATTCGTAGCTTGGAATCCTGTCATCGATGCGGGCATCGATAGCATGTGCGATGTAGAACGAATCATTCTTATCGCGTGCATCAAAGATGGATGTCCAGTCGAGGCGGATAAGTACGCCTGCCTTTGTCTCGATATCCAGATATGTCATACCATCTGTTCCGATCAGACGGACATAGTCATCAGGAGAAACGGATGCTGTGTCACTTGTCAATTGACTATTGACGATTATGTAACCTGAGACTTCATCAGTGAATGATACTACATTACGTACATCGTAGAACCACATATTGACATCGACCAATACCGGCAAGCCTGTAGCTCCGACTCCGCAATAACCGCGGATATCAAAACCGTTTTCTTCTGATTCCATCAATGAAGCTTCGAAATGTGCCGGGTCATCCATGGTCTGTGAGAGTACGGAAAATCCGTCAGTGGAGTTTACATATGTGATATCGTTTCCGTCGATCTTATATACGTTAAGGTTATGGTAGAATCCTCTGTCTGTCTCAAGAGAAGATCCGACATAGATATATTCAAATCCGTATCTCTGAACATAGGTTACGCCATATGGCCAAACTTGCTTATTGTCCCATGTGATCGGAAGTTCAAAAGTCCTTCCGTTAAAGGTAATGATGATGTCGTCATCGCCCGGTTCTACCTTGAAATTTCCGTGCTTGCAGTCAAGAGTATAGACCAGATTCGAATCGGGAACACGATCGAATTCGATGCATGTATCTTCCAAGATAATGGTCCTCTCTACCTCAGGAGTTGTCTCGGCAGATGTTTCCTCTGTGCTCTTCTTATCGTCGATCTCAATATCAGATGATGTTGTTTCTTCAGGATCTTTTGAATCGACATCTGACTCGCCGGTCGTCTCTGTTGTGTCTGTTGTTATAGGATCAAGAGTACTCTTCTGTTCCTCTTCACTTACTTGTGTATCTGCTGCTGTTGCTTCAGGAGCGTCACTTGTGAGTGCGTTAGCTACCCTGTCGACTGTGCCGTTCTGATCAGAGAACTCAACAGCGCATGCGGATGATGCCAGAGCGATTGATGCTACGAGAAGAAGTGATGCAATTTTTTTAGCTTTCATTTTATTACCCTCCAAAGTAAAAGTTGATCTTTTATAAGTTATTGCTTGTTCCGGAATAAGCATCTTGTTCTGACTTACAAGGCAATTCTACAATCGTAGAATTAGTTTGTCAACACTTTTTTCTACATTTGTAGAAAATATTATCGAAAAAGTTTTGAAGCTCCTTTGCGGCAGGCGTTTTCGAGCATAAAAAAAGGGAGCTTTGAAGCTCCCCGGGTGAACTAATTTGTGTGTGAACGATTAAAAATCGTAGCATGGGATCCTGTCATCGATATTGGCATCGATTGCATGTGCGACGTAGAACTGATCACTATAATCGCATGCCTGGAAGATTGATGTCCAGTCGAGGCGGATTCGTACGCCTGCCTTTGTTTCGATATCCAGATATGTCATACCATCTGTTCCGACCAGACGGACATATTCATCAGGAGAAACAGATATAATGTCTACTGTTACTGACTCGTCGATAACTAGGTGACCGGATACTTTTTCAGGGAACGATACTGCATCACAGACATCGAAGAACCACTGATCATCATCCATCAATACAGGTATTCCGTCAGGGCCTACCTCATATAATCCGCGGAGATCAAAACCATTTTCCTCTGATTCCTTCAACGAAGCTTCGAAACATTTAGGGTCACTCATGTTCTGTGAGAGAACGGATAATCCGTCTGTAGAAGCTATATAGGTGACCTCGTTTCCGGTGATCTTATATATGTTGAGGTTATGGTAGAATCCTCTGGTCGTCTGGAGAGAACTTCCGATATAGATATACTCATTTCCGTCTATCTGAACATAGACCGGGCTATATGGCCAAACACCCAAGTTGGAACTCCATGTTATAGGCAGTTCAAAGGTGTTGCCATTGAAAGTGATAAGGATGTCGTTATTTCCCGGTTCTACCTTGAAATTTCCGTGCTTGCAGTCAAGAGTATAGGTCTGATTCTGACCCGAAACTTGCTCGAATACGATGCATGTATTTTCTTTGATAAGAGGTCTTTGTACCTCAGGGGTGGCAGTTGGTTTAACCGTCGGAGTTGCCGTAGGAGTTGCCTTCGGAGTGGAAGTAACTTTTGGCGTAGGGGTAGGTGTAGCGGTTACAGTACTTTTGCTCTCGGATGATTTCGGTTCATCTGCATTGCTGTTTCCTGAACTTGTCTCGGCTTCAGTACTGTTGGTACCACTATTAACCTGACCATTATTATCCGGCATATTAGGCTTGTTCGGAGTAACAGTTACATAGATAACACCTGAGTTTCCGGAAGAACCCGAAGTGCCTGAATTACCAGTTCCGGAATTCTGTCCTATATCTTCATTACCTGTGATGTCGTTTAAGCTCTCGTTGCTTTCGACAGTGTTACCGCCGATATCAGTATTTGTATTACTATCTGACGGATCTACAGAAATTTCTGTTCCCTGATCCTGATCATTGGAACCCGCCTGCATTTCTGTTAACATTCCTGTGACTGACTCGAGTGTTTCATCTGTACCAGAGAATTCAACTGTACAGGCAGTAGTCATAACAGCTATCGATGCAGAAAGGAATACCGAGGCGAGCTTCGCCATCTTATTTGACTTCATTACTAACCCTCCGATAAAGTACCTATCTCTTTTTATTTTCCCCCGAAAAAAGCAGAACGCCTATAGGAATTCTATGCGCGCGCATTATAAATGTCAACATTGTCAAATGTGGAAGGGTAGGTGTCCCGGGATTTACTGCTCAACGATGCAGCCGATGTGATCCTTGTAGCAGGAAGCGGCATCAAGCATATCATCAGGCACGTCCATCAGATAGAATGTGTCATCGGATTCTTTGTAGAACATGGCGACGTAAGGCTCATCAACGATCCTGCCGTCATCGGTCGGGCCTGTTCCCGAAGGCTCACCCGGGAGCCAGTGAGAAGAACTAACCTCCTCGCCGGAAAGCCAGTAGAACTTTCCGTCATCTCCTCTAGCAGCTCCGACATAGAAAATATAATCGGTAACGCCGTACTCTTTTATCAGCGAAGTGATCTTATCCCAGTCTTCTTCAGAATCGATGGATGCAAGATCGCAATTTAATTCTCTGGCGGCATTCTGTGATTCATTCCATGTTCCGTCAGAAGTGAAGAGCTGGAAAACAGGTTCCGATTCTTCTGTAGTTGTTTCTGTAGGTTCAGCAGATTCTGTGGTTACATCTACGAAACGGCTCTCGTCATCGTCCAGATTCTTTCTTTTGGACGGTTCTGTTTCTTCGGTTTCTTCGGCAACAGTCTTCTTTTTGGAAGAAGCTTTAGTCTTCTTGCCGTTGAAATCATATGAAGCCGTGGAAAGAAGAAATACGACAGCCAGTGCGAATATGAGTACTATGACCTGAAGGACCTTGGAGATCTTTCTGCCGGTAAGGAGATTCTTGACGCGAAGCTTAGCTTCCATTCCGCCTAAGCTGAATCCGCTGAATGCGGTATTCTGCATGAACGTGGTGCTCTTGTGAGTTCCGGATGCGTGAAGGACGATGGACATGCAGTATTCCTTTACAAGTTCCGCATCAAAGGAACTTGTGGTCTCTTCATCTACTCTCATTTCCATATCTGCGCAAAGCATAACATATGCGAGCCATACCAGTGGATTGAACCAGTGGATGCAGAGAATGAAATAGCAGATGAGCTTGGTAAGACCGTCCTTGTTCTTTATGTGGGTCCACTCGTGATTGAGGATGTATTCTCTCTCGTCTTCATTCATCATTACCGGGACGAATATCTTAGGCGACAGGAATCCGATAACGAACGGTGACTCGATCTCAGTCATGAAATACTTTCCGTCGTACGAACGTGAACACCATCTTGCTTTTGAATAGAAATTAAAATATCTGACAAAGAAGAAAACGAAAAGACCCAATGCTACGCTCAGCCAGACGGAAGCAATGACACCCTTGACCGATACGGTAGGAGTTGCCTTGTTTGCCACCTTGACGGTTACGTTGGACTGAACGATCCTCTTGATGCTGTGGTCTTCATTGAGGGATTTCTTTTCCGTTGACACGGATCCGGTCTGATCGTCGACTTCCTCGACGGCTGCTTCGTTTCTCGTAAAGATCTGACCAATATTAAGAACGCTGGCAGGCGTGCTCAGGTTAAAAGGAATTATGAGTCTTATCGCTACTGCGAGCCAGAATAATATAAGTATCTTCTTTGGGAATCGCCTGAAGACGAGACGAAGCAGAAGGACCGCCAATATCGCGATTCCTCCTGATATGCTCATCTCGAAGATCTTTAAGAAAACGTCGCCCATAAGAATTTTACTTTTCCGTATGCTTTGCAATCATATCCATAAGCTTGGCGGCATCATCCTTGCTCAGACTCTTGTTGCCGTTGCCAAGGAAGGAGTTAACGAAGTTCGGGAGAGAACCTTGGAAATTCTTGGTAACCATCTCCTCGCTCTGCTGCTGTTGTACTTCTTCACGTCTTACCAGATATGTGATGATAGACTTGTTGTTGGCGATAAAACCTTTATCGCTCAGTCTTTTTATCATTGTATATACGGTTGTTTTCTTCCATCCGTGGATCTGCTCACAGATATCGGAAAGCTCACCTGATGATATAGGAGAATGATCCCATATCTGTTCCATAAGTTTGAATTCGCTCTCGCCGATAGAATTGTCTTTCATTCCTGGTCTCCTCTCATATATTTTTTCTTAATTCTACACGCGTAGAATGGTTGTGTCAATATAAAAATCGGAAACAACATAAAAACACCGCAAGGGGTTGCTTGCGGCGTTTTGACAAAGGGTGTAGCCGGACTTGGGGGTCTGGCTGGTTTTCATCATATCTTCCTGAGGTTTGTGATTTGATGATACCTTTTTTCGAAAACGTGTTCTATCGATTTACATTACAAGACGGGTGTCTAATCTTACGATATTGAAATGTAGAAACAAGATAGTGTTTTCGAGATGCAACAAAAAAAGATAGATGATCGTTTATATAGTGAAGTAAGGGACATAAAATCATAGGAGGTGTTACCATGAAACGTAGGTTTATGGCCACTTTGTTGGCCGCATTTTTCGCATTGACGATTTTCGCAGGATGTTCCAAGTCATCAGGATCTTCCACCCGCGTTCGAAGCGAGGCAGCTAATGGAGATCAAGGTGAATACGTCTATGCAATGGAATCCGGAGAGGCTGTTTATGAGGCGGCAAACGGGGATATCGACCTGGATTATTCCATGGAAGGCGACGGCGGAAGTGTCGATCTTTCCAACTCCGGAACCAAGGCAGATATCTCCAAGGAGATGCTCGTCTACAGATGCAATATCACCATAGACACGCTGGATTTTGAAGGGGCAGTATCCACGCTCAAACAGAAGGTGAAAGAGTACAGGGGACTTATCGAATACGAGTTTCAGTCTGACGGAGTCGGAGCATCCGGACAGTATGTCGTAAATGAAGAAGATAAGGACTACACATATTCAGCTACGATCAGGATCCCGTCCGAATATTATGATTCATTCACATCATCTGCAGAAGGACTCGGAATCTTAAGATCCAAGAATTCATCCGTTGATAACGTAACGACAGTATACGGAACACTCAAGTCCGAACTCGAGATCTATGAAGCAGACTACGCACGTTATCTCGAGAAATACGAAGAGACAGAAGACGATGCGATCGCTCTTTCCATCGAGAAGGAACTTCGTACACTGGCGTTGACCATCGCAGACATCAAGACTCAGATGAGCACCATCGAAGGCGATGTCGCTTATTCATATATCACGATCTCCATCCACAAGGTTTGCGAAGAAGAGATAGTAGTAGAACCTGAACCGGAACCGGTAGATGACAGCTTCTCAGCAAGGTTCAAGGAAACGGCAAAAGAGTCATGGGAATCTTTCCTCGAATTCGTTCAGGGCATCATACTTTTCCTCGTAAGATCATGGTGGGTATTGCTCATTATTGGTATAATAGTACTTGTAATAGTGTTCAGTATTAAGAGAGCCAACAAGAAAAGACGCATAAGAAACGAGCGTTACGTGGCTGAGAGAGAAGAACGTGAAAGACAGAGAAAAGCTTTGATAGAAGCTGAAAAACAGAAGAAAGTGGAAGGGGAAACAAAGGCTCAGGACGATAAGCCAAAGGAGGAGGCTTCTGATCCTGACAAAGTTTAACGGCAAACAATGAAAACGGGTAAGATCTTGTGCGCGCTCATCGTAGCGGCAACATTATTCTCCATATCGGCATGTAACGGTAATGCCGAGGTCAGTGGGACTAATAATTCGGAGAATACAACCAAAAAAACAGAAGAAACAGTAATTTCAGAAGAAACAACAGGCAAGGCAACAGATATAGAAGTTGAAGCAACTTCGGAATCCGGTGAAGGCACAACCGAGGAAACGATAGTTGAGCCGGTACCAACAAGTTCACAGGCTGAGGCCGTCAGTGACGAAGACGAATACGAGAACAGTCCGATGGACATCGAATATGTCAAGAACAAGATGGTCATAGTCCCTGTAGAAGGAACCGAGTATGAGGACATTGAAGAGCTCGGTGAGAAATACGGATTCTATATAGTCGAACAGAACTTTGACAGTTATTACGTAAAGACCAATGACCCCCTGTCTTATGATGAACTTAATGAACTGTCACAGAAGATCGACGCAGAAGACATAGTTGAAGGCTGTTATCTGGAGTTTAAAGCTACATTTGGTTGATTGTTAAGATCTTACGGCGGGCTGTCTCAGGTATTCTGAGACGGCCCGTATTTTTGTCCCGAAATGACAAGCACGGTATTCGGAAAAAGCAAGTAAAATTCTTTGATTTTTATTAGTCAATATGCCAACAAAATCCTTCTTTAATAATAGAGGGGTATCAATTATCATTAACTTGAAGTAATATGTAATTTAGAATGATTACAATTTAGGAGGATCACCATGCATTGTTGTAAGAACATAACACCTGACCTTATCTGGGTAGGCGCTAATGACAGACGTTTGGCAATGTTTGAAGGCGTATACTCTGTACCAGACGGAGTTTCATATAACTCATACGTTCTTCTTGATGAGAAGACGGTTGTTTTCGATACCGTAGACAAGGCTGTCTCCAGGATCTTTTTCGAAAACGTTGAGCACGCATTGAACGGAAGGAAACTCGACTACCTCGTAGTCCACCACATGGAGCCTGACCATTCGGCTACCATGCAGGAACTGGTGATCCGATATCCTGACGTAAAGATCGTTTGTAACGACAAGATCAAGAACATGATAAAGCAGTTCTTTGAGTTCGATATCGACTCGAGAGCAGTCGTTGTTAAAGAGGGCGACACTTTGTCCCTCGGCAAGCACGAACTCACATTCGTTATGGCACCGATGGTCCACTGGCCTGAGGTCATGATGAGCTATGAAAAGACTGATAAGATCTTGTTCTCTGCAGATGCTTTCGGTTCATTCGGCGCACTTAACGGTGCTATCTTTGCCGACTTCGTAGACTTCGAGAAGGATTATCTGAACGAAGCCAGAAGATACTACACGAACATCGTCGGCAAGTACGGACCTCAGGTTCAGGCCGTTCTTAAGAAGGCATCCACTCTCGACATCAAGATGATCTGCCCTCTCCACGGTTTCGTATGGAGAAAGCACCTTTCCGACTTCATCGAGAAGTATGATCTGTGGAGTTCTTATACTCCTGAGATCAAGGGTGTCATGGTTGTCTATGCATCCGTTTACGGCAACACAGAGAACACCGCTGAGATAATCGCCAGCAAGATCTCCGATAAGGGTATCCCGGTTACGATGTTCGACGTATCCGTTAAGCCTGCATCCGATATCGTATCTGCTGCATTTAAATACAGCCACATCGTATTTGCATCCACCACATATAACGCAGGTATTTTTGTATCAATGGAGGCCTGCATCTCCGATATCGTTGCTCATAATCTCCAGAAGCGTAAGATCGCTATCGTTGAGAACGGCTCCTGGGCTCCTACATCAGGTAAGCTCATGAGAGAGGAATTAAGTAAGCTCAAGAACTGCGAGATCATCGAGCAGGGCGTTACCATCAAGTCCTCCCTTAAGGAAGACAACATGGCATCCGTTGATGCTCTCGTTGATGCACTTACATCTGACATTGAGGTCGCTTCAAAAGAGGAAAAGGCTCCGGTTGAGGTTCCGACTGCTTCTGTTGATGACAAGGCATTCAACAAGATCTCCTATGGTCTTTATGTTCTCACGACTAAGTGGGGAACATTTGATAACGGCTGTATCATCAACACCGTAACACAGATCACTTCCCAGCCTGGAAGGATCTCCATCGCGGTCAACAAGAACAACCTTTCCAATCAGATCATTAAAGAGACAGGAATATTCAATGTTTCTGTATTGACTGAAGATGCCAACTTCGATATCTTCAAGAAGTTTGGTTTTGTATCCGGCAGGGAAGCTGATAAGTTTACCGCCGAAGAGAAGAACTACAGAACAGATAACGGTCTTACATATTTTGCCAAGGCTACAAATGCCGTTATCTCAGCTAAGGTAGTCGATACTTTGGAATATGAGACACATACGGTTTTCGTTGCCGAGGTTACGGAAGCAAAGGTGCTATCTGATGTAAGATCAGTAACGTACCAGTACTACTTCGATCATATCAAGCCAAAGCCTGGCAACTATGAGGAGAAGAAAAAGGGCTGGGTATGTAAGATCTGCGGATACGTCTATGAAGGCGATGAGCTTCCTGAGGATTACGAATGTCCTTTGTGCAAGCACGGACCTGCCGATTTTGAGAGAATAGAATAAAAAACAATATAAAGTGTGTAGAAAGAGGATTTAGAGATGAAGGAATTTGCAGAAGGTAAATGGAGTAATCACATTAACGTTCGTGATTTCATTGTGCGTAACTATACGCCATATGACGGAGACGAGAGCTTCCTCGCGTCACCTACGGAGCGAACGCTCAAGATCTGGGACAAGCTTTCCAAACTCATGGACCAGGAGCGTGAAAAGGGCGGAGTTCTTGATGTTGATACCAAGACAATCTCCGACATCGATGCATATGCACCGGGTTATATCGACAAGGACAACGAGATAATCGTTGGTCTTCAGACAGATGCTCCTTTGAAGCGTGCGGTAATGCCTTTCGGAGGCATGAGAATGGTCAAGAATTCTCTCGACGCATATAACTATGAGATGGATCCTAGGATCGAGGATATCTTCAGGTACAGAAAGACACATAACGACGGTGTTTTCGATGTATATACTCCTGCAATGAGAGCAGCCCGCAAGAGCGGAATCATCACGGGACTTCCTGATGCATACGGCAGAGGACGTATCATCGGTGACTACAGACGTATCGCACTTTATGGTGTTGATAAGCTCATCGAAGAGAAGATGAACACCAAGGATGACTTCGACCATCCTTACATGAGCGATGATTATATCAGACAAAGAGAAGAGCACGCTGAGCAGATCAAGGCTCTCGGCAAACTCAAGAAACTCGGTGAATCCTACGGATTTGATATCTCCAAGCCTGCTACAGATACTAAGGAAGCTTTCCAGTGGGTATACTTCGGTTACCTCGCAGCAGTTAAGGAACAGAACGGTGCTGCTATGTCTCTCGGACGTGTAAGCACATTCCTTGATATCTACGCACAGCGCGACCTTGAAGAAGGCCGTTATACAGAATCCGAGATCCAGGAGATCGTTGATGACTTTATCATGAAGCTCCGTATCATCAGATTCCTTCGTACACCTGCTTATGACGAACTGTTCTCCGGTGATCCTAACTGGGTAACAGAGTCCATCGGCGGTATCGGTGCTGACGGCCGTCACATGGTTACGAAGATGAGCTACAGATTCCTTCACACACTCACTAACTTGGGTCCTGCACCTGAGCCTAACATGACAGTCCTTTGGAGCACACACCTTCCTGAGAACTTCAAGAAGTACTGCGCTATGATGTCCATCAAGACATGCTCCATCCAGTACGAGTCAGACAGGATCATGAGAAAGAGATTCGGTGATGATTACGGTATCGCTTGCTGCGTATCCGCTATGGTCATCGGTAAGCAGATGCAGTACTTCGGTGCTCGTGCTAACCTTGCAAAGGCACTTCTTTATGCAATCAACGGCGGCCGTGATGAGAAGAGCGGACTTCAGATCGGACCTGAGCTTCTCGCTTGCCGCGGTACATATCTCGACTATGAGGATGTTATGCGTAAGTACGACGTTATCCTTGACTGGCTTGCTGCTTTGTACGTTAATACTCTTAACGTCATTCACTACATGCACGACAAGTACTGCTACGAGAAGATCCAGATGGCTTTGCACGATGATGATATCGACAGAACGATGGCATGCGGTATCGCTGGTCTTTCTGTTGTTGCTGACTCGCTTTCTGCTATCAAGTACGCTAAGGTTAAGCCTGTACGTAACGAAGAGAACCTTGTTATCGACTACATCGTTGAGGGCGACTTCCCTAAGTTCGGTAACAACGATCCTCGTGTAGATGATCTCGCAGTTGATATTACAAGAAGATTCATCAATAAGCTTAAGAAAGTTCCTTCATACCGTAATGCACGTCACACAATGTCGATCCTCACGATCACATCCAACGTTGTTTACGGCAAGAAGACAGGATCTACTCCTGACGGACGTAAGGCAGGCGAGCCGTTCGCACCTGGTGCTAACCCGATGCACGGAAGAGACGTTAACGGTTCCATCGCTTCCATGCTTTCCGTAAGTAAGCTTCCTTATGAGTACGCAGAAGACGGAATCTCCTACACATTCTCCATCGTTCCGACAGCTCTCGGCATCGATGAGGAATCCAGAGAAGAGAACCTCTACGGACTTCTTGATAACTACATCCTTGAAGAGGGACATCACATCAATGTCAACGTTCTCAACAGAGAGACATTGATCGATGCCATGGACCATCCTGAAAAGTATCCGCAACTCACGATCCGCGTTTCCGGTTATGCCGTAAACTTCATCAAGCTCACGAGAGAACAGCAGGAAGAGGTCATCTCCAGAACATTCCATACAAAGATCTGATATGCAGACGGGAATAGTACATTCGATCGAGACTTTCGGGACCCTTGACGGTCCCGGAACTCGTTATGTGCTCTTTTTAAAAGGCTGCCCTCTGCGTTGCATCTTCTGCCACAACCCTGATACCTGGAAGATGGAAGGCGGCATGGAGAAGACCACAGGGGAGATAGTAGAGGATGTCCTTCGCACACAAAGTTTCTACAAAAAAGGCGGCGTCACCATCTCAGGCGGCGAGCCGATGCTCCAGCATGACTTCGTCAAGGAACTCCTTTCTCTTTTTCGCGAAAACAATATCCACACGGCACTTGATACCGCAGGTTCCATAGAGATCGAGAAGTCAGCTGAACTTATCGATCTTGCTGATATGCTCCTTTTGGACATGAAGGCTCCGACGGCTGATCTTTTCGAGACCATAACAGGTTCTCCTATGAAGAACTCACTGGATACTCTCGATTACTGCGAGAAAACCAATAAGCACTCGGTAAACTTCTGGCGGATTATAAGTGCATTGAATATGTGGATCTTCTTCCGTTTCATAAGCTTGGCGAATACAAATGGAAGGAACTCGACATACCTTATAAGCTCTACGATGTAAGCGAACCTGAGCCTTCGATAATGGAAAAACATATCGAGATACTGGGCAGATACGGGCTCAAAGCAAGGTATAACCACTGATTTACAATTCGTTTATACATTGATAACACAATTCATCTTTGAACCGCTTATAATCAAGTTACATAAGAAATCAAACGGAAAGAGGTGGTACCAATGGTAAGCGAATCAGAACTTTTTAAGTCAGATTTGGTATCCGGGTCCAGCCTCCTACCGGAACCTTAAGAAAGGTTTATTGAGTTCTCCTGTATAAGTAAACAAAACAACAAACAAAACACTAACCGCCTTGAAGTATCGGGGCGGTTTTTCTTTGGGGGAATAATTGTGCAGGGTGTATCAATCAAGATCAATAATAAACTTTCAAAATGAACGATTTGCTTCTTGCAAATCGCTTTGGATGTTGTATTATTGTATTGGTTAGCACGTACTAACATATATTTTTTGTTTAAAGGTTAGCGTCTACTAACTAAAGGAGTGAATGATGATGCCGCTTTGTTTTGCTAACATAGGTGAGGAGAACATTATCAAAAAAGTCGGAGGCAGCCCCGAGCTCAAGAAACACCTGGAAGATCTGGGTTTTGTAGTCGGAGGCAGTGTCGTAGTGGTCAATACTCTTCAGGGAAATGTGATCGTGAATGTTAAGGAATCACGAGTTGCCATAAGCGAAGAGATGGCCAGAAAAATAATGATTTAAGGAGAGTTGGATGATGACACTTAAGCAGGTAAAGGTCGGTAAGACTGTTAAGGTCGTAAAGATCCAGGGAACGGGTCCGGTCAAAAGAAGGATCATGGACATGGGTATCACAAAAGGCGTAGAGATCTTTGTCCGTAAGGTTGCGCCTCTCGGAGATCCTATTGAGATCAACGTAAGAGGTTATGAATTGTCACTTCGTAAGGCTGATGCCGAGATGGTCGAAGTAGAGTAAGTTTTTTATTTGAGCATAAGTTAGCGCAAACTAACCAAAGACTATATATATCGGTTAGGTAATGCTAATTAAGAAAGGTGGATTGTTATGGATCTCAGAATTGCCTTAGCAGGTAATCCGAACAGCGGTAAGACTACATTGTTTAACGCACTCACCGGCTCCAATCAGTTTGTAGGTAACTGGCCTGGAGTAACGGTTGAAAAGAAGGAAGGTAAACTTAAAAAGCACGATGGTGTTGTTATCACAGACCTTCCGGGTATCTATTCACTTTCTCCATATACATTGGAGGAAGTAGTTGCAAGAAATTATCTTATTAAGGAAAGACCTAATGCGATATTAAATATCGTAGACGGTACCAACCTTGAACGAAACCTTTATCTCACAACACAACTGACAGAACTTGGTATTCCTGTCGTTATCGCCATTAACATGATGGATGTAGTTAAGAAGAACGGCGACAAGATCGACATGAAGGAACTGTCCAGACAGTTCGGTTGTAAGGTAGTCGAGATATCAGCTCTTAAGGGTACAGGCATTATGGAAGCAGCTGAAGCTGCTATCGAAGCTGCCAATAACACAAAGACTATTCCTACACATTCGTTCTCGGGACCGGTTGAACATGCCATCGCTCATATCGAGGAGGCAGCAGTTCATGACCTTCCTGAAGAACAGCAGAGATGGTATGCGATCAAGATCTTCGAGAGAGACGATAAGGTCTTGGAGCAGTTAAGTATCCCTGTTGATAAGATGGCTCACATCGAATCGGATATCAAAGCTGCGGAGCAGGAACTTGATGACGATTCGGAATCCATCATCACAAACGAGAGATATATCTTTATTGCTAATGCAATGAAGTCCTCATATAAGAAAAAGAGTGCAGGCAAGATGACCGCATCAGACAAGATCGACAGGATCGTAACGAACCGTTGGCTCGGTCTTCCGATCTTTGCACTCATAATGATCGTAGTCTACTACGTTTCCATGGTAACAGTCGGTGCTGCTGCAACAGACTGGGTTAACGACGGCGTATTCGGAGACGGTTTCCACCTCTTCGGCATCGGTACATCCAAGTACGAAGAAGCAGCCGAAGAATACGGTGACACTAATGCAATCATGGCTTCCATCGTCGATGAGTACGGTGACGATTCTATGGCTGAAGCGCTCGACAGTGAAGACGGCTTAAGCGATGATCAGATCGCAGCACTTAAGGCAGCTGTTCCTGCTGATGCAGCTTTAACTTATGAACTTGAAAATGAAGAGACCTTGGAAGTAACCGAAGAGGAAGCTTCCTATGAAGATATCACTGCTTCTCTTGATAAATATGGCAGCGAGCCTGATCCTTCCGAATACGGAGTATGGGTTCCTAGTATTCCTGCATTAATTGAGAGCCTTCTTGATAAGGCAGGCTGTGCTGACTGGCTCAAGGGTCTTATCCTTAACGGTATCGTAGCAGGTGTCGGCGCAGTATTGGGCTTTGTTCCGCAGATGCTCGTATTGTTCTTCTTCCTGGCATTCCTTGAGTCCTGCGGATACATGGCTCGAATCGCATTCGTCCTCGACCGTATCTTCAGAAAGTTCGGTCTTTCAGGTAAATCATTTATCCCAATGCTCGTCGGTACAGGTTGCGGTATCCCTGGCATCATGGCCTCCCGTACCATCGAAAACGAGCGCGATCGAAGAATGACCATAATGACAACAACCTTCATCCCATGTGGTGCCAAGGTTCCGTTCATTGCCATGATCGCAGGTGCGATCTTCGGCGGATCAGCATTTCAGAAATCAGTCGTATCCGTATCCGCATATTTCGTTGGTATGGCTGCGATCATTGTCTCAGGTATCATCCTCAAAAAGACAAAGAGGTTCGCGGGTGAGCCTGCTCCGTTTGTTATGGAGCTTCCTGCTTACCACTTGCCGACACTCAGCAACATCCTCCGTTCAACATGGGAGCGTGGCTGGTCCTTCATCAAGAAGGCAGGAACGGTTATCCTTCTTTCAACTATCTTCATATGGTTCACGACATACTTTGGTGTTGTTGACGGTTCAATAAAGATGCTCGAGGAAGATCAGCTTGATATGTCATTCCTCGCCAACATCGGTTCTGTTCTTGCTTGGGTATTTAAGCCTCTTGGCTGGGGCAACTGGCAGGCAACAGTCGCTTCCATTACGGGACTTGTTGCTAAGGAAAACATCGTAGGTACGATGGGAATCCTCTACGGCGGCGGAGACAAGACAGTCTATCAGACACTTGCAAGCGTATTTACCGGTGTAACGGGATACTCCTTCCTCGTATTTAATCTCCTCTGCGCTCCTTGCTTTGCAGCTATCGGCGCCATCAAGAGAGAGATGAACAACTGGAAATGGACAACATTTGCTGTTGCTTATGAGTGCGGATTTGCTTATGTGATCGCGTTCCTCGTAACACAGATCGGAAATGTATTCTTCGGAAGTGTAAATGTCGTAGGACTTATCATTGCAATAGCTCTTGTTGGTCTTATGGGATATCTCCTCTTCCGTCCTTATAAGGAAGCAGAAAAGCTCAGTGTATCTGTAAAGGTTTGATATTATGATCGGTTTTTTGAAAGATAACATTGGCACGATAGTGACAGGACTTGTAGTTCTGGGTGTGGTCATCCTTATAGTGGTGAACATGAGGAAAGACAAGAAGAAAAACAAGAGTTCCTGCGGTTGTAACTGTGCAGGCTGTGCCATGGCGGGAGCGTGCCACAGCACTAAGAAAGACAACTAACCTATGACCTCCTGATAGATGTTATTCACTCGCAAAGAGACTGTTCGATCTGAAAGATCGGGCAGTCTTTTTCGAAAAGGAGAAAAAAATAAAAAAATAGAGCGAAACGTTTCGAGAAAAACAAAATATTTGATATACAAAGACAAGAAAATGTTATCTAATATAGGTGTCACATTACGGTGGACGTAAGAAAGAAATAATACTTTGGGCAAATGTTATGTGAGCTGCACTCCTTAGGGGTGCAGTTTTTTTGTGTTATAATGAAGGTCTCTAAGGAGGTAAGGGACTATGAAAAAATCGAAAGTAATACTTGCCAGCGGTGCTATCTTCTGTGTAGCTCTTAATCTGACGGCATGCGTTTACGGCGCACCTCCTGATTATAATGAGACCAGCACCCAGGCTACGGAAGTACAGGAGACAAACGAAGAAACAGAGGAATCTGTCGAATCAGAAGAATCTTAAGTAACGGAGAAGGAAAATGACACATCACGAATACAGAACAAAGTACACATGCTCACAGCTCATCGAATTTGATCTCGACGGAGATATCGTTCACAACATCAAATTCTACGGAGGATGCGACGGTAACCTTAAGGCTATCTCCAAGGCTGTTGAGGGATGGACTGTCGATAAGATCGAAGAGGTCTTCTCAGGTAATCTCTGCGGCATGAAGCCGACATCCTGTGCAGACCAGCTGGCTAAGGCTGTGCGTCAGGGATTGAACGAGGATCTGGCAGGCTGATCGTGATTTTAATTCTCAAACAACTAAACGGGACTGTCCTTGTAAGAACAGTCCCGTTTGTTATGCAAGATTATTACTTCTTGATTATGACGAAATCATAGTTGCCAAGTCCGATAAATTGACAGTTCACTATGGTATATGTTGTTCCTGCGCTCAAATCCACATCGTGCCACGTATCAAATGTCTTGCCGGATCTGAAATTCTTGATCTCGTTGTCGTACTCGTCATATATATATGTGTCACATGTAATGGAATCACCATCATTTGCAATCCTTATGGAATAAGTACCGTCTTCATCAGGAGTAAAAGTATAGTAGTTCGCCTGGTGTTCATACTCGAATGAATCGGAGACCGCGCCGAGTCCGGAAATCTCTACAGTTTCTTTTTGCTCGATGATCATAAGAGTTATGACCATTGGAATGGAACCGCTGTAGCACTGGATATGGTAATTGTTCTCACCAATCAGGTCAACCGTTTTCTGTCCAACGAACCACGTGTGAAGGATCTCGTTACCGAGATCATCCGTGATGGTTACTGTAGGGCCGTGATTCTCATTGGATTTAAGTACCAGTTCATAACGTCCGTTTCTCGGAGCGGTATATTCAAAGGTTTCTGTTGCGCCGTTCTCCTGAAGATCAGCTTCAAAAGTAACCACATTGGCTTTATCTACAGTACATATAACATCATAAGTCGGATCAGTTTCTTCCGTTGAACTTTCAACTATGGTATTGGAATTATACTGACTGAAATCATAACCGGATCTGCTTATTGCAGTAAGTATAAAGAGCGTCGCGAAAATTGGTATCGCAACTGCGACAACGATTATCCAGATCCAAGCCTTGGACTTTCTTGGAGCCGCTGCTGCTCTTTGAGCTCTTATAGCTTCCTGCTGTCTTCTTCTGGCTTCAGCCTCAGCCTGCGCAGCAGCGATCTGTTCGCGCTCTGCTTCGTACTGGGCGATCTGCCTGCCTTTTTCAAACTCATATCCTGCAACCATGGCATTATCAGGATTCATACCCTGAGAAACCTGTTCCTGCTCCATAGCAAATGAACTTCCGCAGCATTCACATGAGTAAGTTTTCTTGCCTTCATCTTCTGTCAGTTTCGCACCGCAGTTCGGGCAAGCCATATTTACGATCTTCATATACATACCCCTGGATAAACAAATCTGCCTAGATTATATAAAATATTTTGTCAGTGTCTAACTATAAAACTGGCTTCATCATGAACGATTTCGCATGTTCTTGTGGGATAAATTCAAGACATTACGGAGAGTATACTTCGATCAGGATTCCGGAACAGAAGATTTGTAAAGTAAATGTTAACAGTCGAGCAATGTACTAAAAATGGTACATAACTTTGTGCTACCCTTGGGGCAGAAGAAACGAAAATCTATTGCATAAATGCAAGGAGGAAAAACAAATGATGATGAGTTACGAAGGTCAAGAATTAATTGATCTGTTGGATGAGGGAGCTGCATACGGTGTGTATGTAAGCGATGAACAACTTAAGAGTAATGCCGATGCGCTTAACAAGGTTTTTAAGGATATGGAAATCGGAGCTAAGGTCATGAAATTTGTAGGAGGACCTGCTTTCTCCGAATACAGATTGAGCGTGAAGGATATCGCTTCGATAGAAAAGATAGAAGCCTTCGGGGAAGAGATCCGCGAGAAGATGGGAGTCAGATCTTTCCGCATAGTAAGGGAAAGACGCTTCGGCTTAAGGATGAGAGAGGTCACGGTCGAGATGGCCAATAGCCAACTTACGGAGGTGAAGCTCAAGGACTTTTTCACCGATTTCAGATTCAGGTTATCGTCAATGATGATACCTCTGGGAGCAGGAACACACAGGCGTTATTCTGCTGACCTGGGTGATAACATCTTCGTGGGCGGCGATATTTATACAGAAGTAAACGGCTATATTGATGCGGTGATATTGTCCCTTCTGTGTACGCAGACTCCGAGAGATCTTAATCTGATCCTGATCGGTTCAAGTAGTAAGAGTTTTGAAGAATTGGAAGGTATTCCGCATGTAGACGGTTCCGTTGTCAGAGATGTGAGTGATCTAAGAGGAGTTCTTAGAGACATCGACAGAAAGATCAACGACAGATACGAACTCTTCTACGGAAATAATACCAGGAGCTTTGTCGAGTATAACAGAGAAGCAAGATTCACGAGAAGAAGCGAGAGACTCCCGAGGATCGTTTGTGTGATAAGCGATATCGGAGATTACATACTTGATGAGGAAGACCGTAAAAAGCTATGCCGCGTCATCCTGCGAGGAAAGAATGCGGGAGTCAATTTCCTCATTGCGACTACGGATCTTCTGGAATCGGATATTGCACAGGATATCAAGGATGTCATTGATGCACGAGTAGCTTTTCAGGTAATAGGAGAACAAGAAAGCAGGACGATCCTGGATCTTGATCTGGCAACCGGTCTTCTCGGTGAGGGAGATCTTATCTACTCGACTCCTACCGATACGGAAAAAGTTCAAAGTCCGAGAGTTTCAGCAGAGGAATATAGAAGGGTAACGGAATACATAAGACAGAATCAGAGTGAGCTTTATGCGGAGAGAAGACCGATCAGACACTCCCGTGAACTGCCTGATTCAGACGAGTAAAAAGAGGGGATAATTATGGCAGGTATTGAACCCAAAATGCTTTCTATGTTGAGGATATACGATATTCTCGTCAAGTACAGTGACGAGAATCATCCGATGACCCAGGCTGATATAATCGAGAAACTGGAATCGGATTTTGGTATCTCTCTTGATCGTAAAGCTGTCGCAAGAAAGCTCTCTGCTCTTAAAGAGATCGGACATGAAATACCGCAGACACGTAAGGGATGCTATCTTAAACAGAGGGTCTTCGAAGATTCGGAACTTCACTTCCTGATCGATATGGTACGTGGCAATACGATAATCAGTCCGAGACATGCGAGCGATCTTATCGAGAAATTGAGCAGCCTGAGCAATGCTTATTTCAAGCCGCGTATCAGTGTGGTGCCGGAGGATATAGGTGCAGCTAAGAAGGGTGATAACCCGGCTCTGTTTCTGAATGTAGATCTTATATACGAAGCAATCTCTGCGGGGAAACAGATCAAGTATGACTATAACCTCTATGGAAACGATAAAAAACTACGTAAATCTTCGGAACAGATCGTAAGTCCGTATCAGCTTTTTTTCCATATGCAGGGATACTATCTTATGGCTTATTCCGAGGCTAAGGAGCATATCTCTTTTCACAGGATCGAACGCATTACAAATATTGAGATCATCGATAAGGCAATTACACCGATCACCAAGATAAAAGGCTATGAAAAAGGCCTCCCGCAGAATTTCTATACTGCGGCAAGACCTTATATGTTCTCAGATAAACCGGAGAGGATCGAACTTCTGATCAATGATGATAAATATCCGATCAACCAGCTTGTCGAGTGGTTCGGAAAAGATATCTCGATAAAAAAGAGCGATGAACATCCGGGTCATTATGAGGTGAGCCTCATAGCAAGTCCGAAGGCCATGAAACTCTGGGCACTGCAGTACGCAGACCATGTCGTTATCAAGAATCCTCCGGAACTGGCTGATAGTGTTTTGGAGTCACTGAACTATGCTATCGACCACTACGAAGACGAGTATTAAACTTCGATATATGCGCCGGCCTGTGCTTTCCACATGTCGGCGTATTTGCCGTTCATGGCAAGAAGCTGTTCGTGATTGCCTTCTTCTACGATCCTTCCGTTCTCCAACATGAAGATGTGATCGGCAATCCTTGTTGTCGACAGACGGTGTGATATGAAGATTACCGTCTTATCTCCCGTAGCACCAAGCATCGCATGGTTGAGCTGATACTCGGCGATAGGATCGAGGGCGGACGAAGGTTCGTCTAAGATCATGAGTCCCGCATCTTTGTAGAAGACTCGTGAGATCGCGAGTTTTTGGGACTCACCGCCTGAGAGGTTCAGACCTTCTTCGTCGAACTCAGTTGTCAGCATCGTATCAAGACCTGAGGACAGGTTGATTGCTCTGTCGTAAAGACCGCTGTCACGAAGTGAAGATATGATCTTATCTTCGTTCGCGTTTTCGAGAGGAGCAAGGACGACATTTTCCCTCACGCTTCCGGCGAAGATGTTGAAGTCCTGGAAGACTGCACCGATGGAATCGCGGTAGGATTCGAGATCGTAGTTTCTGATGTTTTCGCCGTCTGCCTTGATAGTACCTGAGGTAGGATCGTAAAGACGCATGAGGAGCTTAACGAGTGTAGTCTTTCCTGCACCGTTATAACCGACGAGAGCGATCTTGCGGCCCGGCTTGATGAAAAGACTAATGTCATTAATGACACTCGGAGTGTCAGCCTTGTAAGAGAATGATACGTTCTCGAGATCGATCCTCTTTGCGTCCTTAGTTGCGATCTTGTCACCTTCGGAAACGATCTTTGGCTCCGTACCTAGGAAGTCGCGGATCTTCTGGATATAAAGGCTCGTCTCGCATGAAGCAGGGTAAGTTTCCGTGAAGACATTCATGCTGCTTCTTAACCTTCCGAAAGAGTTATAAAGGATCGCGAGGGTACTTATCGAGATGTTCTTCGTTACGACTACCATGAGGATCAGGTAGGTGATATACAAAGTGTCACAGATGAAGAAGTTTGAGATGTGACGTCTCAGGAATTCGAGTATGAAACGTTTACGAGAATGCTTCTTATCTACGGCTACGATCTCCTCAGAGGCCTTGTCGAATCTGTCGTACATGATGCCTGCGACTTCAGGGTTCATACGAAGTTCCTTGGCGTAATCGTTGAGGTAGAAGATACGCTCGATATATGTGCGCTTACGCTCGGACGGATTTCTCTCGATCCTTGCTTTGTAATTGACCTTGATGAACATCTGGTTAAAGACGTAGCTCATGATAAACGAGGCAATAACAAATAATATCGACGGCTTGTCCTTGACGATGAAGTAGACACCGTTTGATATGAAAGCCGTAAGACCGCTTAAGACATTGATGATGATGCCTTCGAGCTTATCAATCTGGTTATCGACCTCAGACAGAGCGAGTACCTGTGAGTTGTAGAACTCTGGATCGTCATAGCAAGCGAGATCGACCTTGGAAGCTTTCTCGTAGAGCATGATCTTGATCTTTTCTTTGACCTTCGGACTCTCTTTTGCCATGATGTAGTCGCCTGAGAAAACAGTGAAGAGCATTCCGATGGTGATCGCGACTGCGAGTATCAGTATAACCGCACAAACGCGCTCGAACGGGTAGCCCTTCTCTGCTGCTTCGAGTACATAACCTATTCCTACCGTATGTTCGAAAAAGATGGACAACTGTCCTCTTATAGCATCGAATGCAGGTATGATGACAAAAGCAGGTGATGCTTTGAACATCAGCTTCAAAAGAAACAGGTTATTTTTCAAAACAACAGAGGCCGGTTGTTTTGGCTTCTTGTTGTTAGGTTCTTTCTGACCTTTGCTCATAAGATCACCTCCTCTTCGTTTTCTATGGCAAGGTAGTTCATCGCCTGGCGCTTATACATCTCGCAGTAGCTGCCTCCGAGAGCGATGAGTTCCTTGTGTGTGCCTTCCTCGATAAGACGGCCGCCCTCGAGCATGAGGACGCGGTCGCAGTTCTTGACTGAGGACAGGCGGTGGGAGATAAAGAGCATGGTGTGGTCTTTACCTTCCTTCATGATGTTCTTGAAAAGTTCGAATTCCGCGATAGGATCGAGAGCGCTTGAAGGCTCGTCGAAGATCTTGACAGGCGATGGCTTCGCGAAGGTTCTCGCTGCTGCCAGTTTCTGATTCTGACCGCCTGAGAGAACGACGCCGTCTTCGTCAAATTCCTTCGTCATCATGGAATCGATGCCGTTAGGAAGTGATTCGATCTTGTCCAGTATTCCTGTCTTTTTAAGACTGGCTCTTACGACTTCGTCTTCGTTCTCAACGTGTCTTCCCATCATGACATTCTCTCGGACTGTCATGCCGAAGATCTTGAAATCCTGGAATGTAGTAGCGAACAATTCACGGTAAGCGCGAAGCTCATATTCGCGGATGTTGATGCCGTTTAACAGAATCTCTCCTGATGTCGGATCGTACAATCTCAGAAGCAGTTTGATGATGGTAGTCTTACCCGCGCCGTTATGACCTACGAGTGCAATTGCCTCATCTTTGTTGATCTTGAAAGACAGATCCTTGATGGTCTCTTCATCCTTATATGAGAAGCATACGTTCTTAAATTCGAGAGTCTCAAACTTCTCAGGAACGATACCCTTCTGATCTTCAGGGATCTTTTCTTCGTACTCCAAAAATCCGCGGAGGTTATTGATGAAAAGACCGTTCTTGATTAGCTTTGTTATATCTTCGAAAAGTCTTATGAGGATCCACGTGGCGGCAACCATAAGGCTAGTCATGATAGTCAGTTGCGCAAGTGAGATAGTTCCTGCAACCTGCTTTTTATAGAATGCATATATGAGCACGCCTTCGAACATAACGGTGAAGGTGAACGTGATCCTTAATACGTTAAGGCTCATGTTCGGGAATGCGAACTTAACAGCAACCTTTACGTTTTCTGCAGTTGCTTCACCGTAGCGGCGCTTCAGGATCTCGAAGACTTTGCTGAGCCTTATCTCCTTTGCTCCGTCCGGCAGATACATCATTCTGTTGACGTAGTTTAATACCTTGTTGTTCGGTGCCTGCTCGCGGTATCTTTTAAGCTCATATTTGCTCTTAAGATTTCCGAAAACAAAGTTACCGATGATAGGTGAGATGATGAACAATACCGACCACTTATCGATGTCGAACATCAGCTTAAATACGCAGATGGAAGCAGCGGTTCCTATGATGGCTCCGCTGAAGCTTTTGACGATCTCCATTACCTTGTCGGAGGAACCGTCGATAGCCATGGTGTACTTGTTATAAAAATCCGGATCTTCGTAGCAGCGAAGCTCAACATTTCTTGCCTTCGCGAAGATCTTCTTATAGATCCCGTTATGAAGTTTTGTGCCTTCAATAACGAATGTGACCTGCTGCGTGTAATAGTCGTAGACCTTCAGTACGAGCAAGATCGCAGCGCTTATTCCGATGAATGTGAGAAACGTCCTGAGACCTTCTCCTCTGTCCAAAGCTTCTATGACGATCCTAAGAAAAAAACCGTCAAAAAACACCCATTCGGCATAGCCGATGAACATGCTGAAGAATGCACCGAATATTGCCGGTTTGCTGAATGATCCTGCCAACTTGACCGCATAAGCATCATTCTTCAGAGTTTGCCATAAGGACAGCTTTTCTTTTTTCTTTTTGCTTTTCCCCATACTTCATTAAGCTTCCTTTTTTCGAAAAATATGGAAGGTATTATACGCTTTATTCTTTGTGCATGAAAGTATGAATTATTTTATTTTAAGAATTGCAAAAATTGTGCGATTAGTCGATAGCCTTTGCTTTGACCTCATGTTCATCCTTTGGTATCATCATAATACCTGCAAAGGGAGGAAGATATAATGACAAAAGCCGTAATATTCGATTTTTACGAGACCTTGGTCACGTGCAACAAGGCTAAGCTTTATTTCGGCGAGCACATCGCAAAGGACATGAAGATAGAAGAATCAGCTTTCCGTGAAATATGGGATGCAACTGATGCTGCCAGAACATTGGGCAAGGTTACATTCGAAGAAGTCATCCTTGATATCATGAAGGAAAACGATATCTATAGTGACAAACTCTACGCCAAGATAATGAAGAAGAGAAAAGAGAGTAAGTTTGATAATATCCGTCACTATGACAAAGAGACTATCAACCTATTTGATACTCTTCGTTCTCTCAACATCAAGATAGGTATCATCACCAACTGTTATAGCGAAGAAGTCAACGCCATCAAAGAATGTGTTCTCACTCATTATGCGGATGCAGTTCTCCTGTCATGTGAAGCCGGCATCAAGAAACCTGAGCCTGAGATCTACCACAGAATGACAGTCGCATTGAGTGTTCCTGCCAATGAATGCATCTATGTCGGTGACGGCGGTTCGAATGAACTTTATGGTGCCCGTGATGTTGGTATGCTGCCTGTTCAGGCGACATGGTTCCTGAAGTACGATAAGCGAAGAAAACGAACGATGGATCCTGAGTTTAATCACATATCACATCCGATGGGATTATTGAGCTATCTTACATAACAAAATAAAAAGTCTCAGTTTAAATCTTGCCTTCTGCTCGGACTATTGTCCGACAGAGGGCATTTTTTTGTTAGTAAAAACTTACTTTTTCAATAGATTCCTTAATGTCTGAAAACGAACAAACATAAATTTACATTGATGAATAGTAATAATGTCATAAAAAGAACAATTTTCTCTGATAAGAAAATAACACAAATTTGCCATAAAATAGTGAGGTGATATTGTGTTATAGTTAAATTGATCAGATAGATCGCAAAAAACTGGAATTCGGGAATGACAAAAAACTTAAGATTATGATTTCGTCATTTTTGTTAAAAATTGGATGAATAAATAGTCATTTTGTCGAAATAATATACAGTCACTAAAATGCATTGAATAATCAAAATGGGATGGGTATAATAGCGAATACAGCGCGTTTTCTGGCGATGAATGAAGAGTTAAAAGTTTGTAAAACTAGTTTCATTCTATAAATATATTAATAATATATGCAAATATAATAAAGCTCTAATACGGGCAATGTCAGATTTGCACTATGTCAATATAATGAAAAGAAATGCGTGAGAGAGTGATTAAATAAAGGGAGATGGTATTTTTGTTGCGTGATTGCTCAAAAATACTGTGAATTTGTCGTATGAGATTATTTATTTAATTAATATTTAATTAATTATAGTGATCAAATCCATAGGTGATTTAGTCGTTTTCAGTGACAAAAAAAGAGATCTTTTTGAGTTTTCCTGCTGATGTTCGGGAAATCTAAAAGTAAGTGTGTGTTTGGGTTGTTTGGGTAATGAAAAATGAGAGCCTGCCGTTAAATCGGTAATTCTTGAAGTTGCAAGAGGATACTTGGAATGAAAAACAAGGTTGTAGTTATTACTGGAGCAAGCAGAGGCATTGGAAAAAGTGCTGCTATCGTTACTGCAGGAAGAAATTCTCGAGAGTTGTTAGATATAGACTCACAACTTAAACTTCGTGATGAAAATTTGGATGCTGGAATGAGATAAATATGAGCAACTTTTTAAGAAAATTGAGAATAAATGCAGAGCAGTATAGTGACCGAGAAGCAATAGTATTTGGCACACAGAGAATCACATATAAGGAACTCGAAGAAGAAACTGATAAACTTGCGGCTGTCTTGAGTAAAAGATTGTCAGGAAAACAGGTCCCTGTGATCATATATCATACCCGTGGTATTGAGTTTATTAAGATGATATTGGCAGTTATAAAGTGTGACTGCTTTTATATTCCGCTTGAGGAGATTTATCCTGTTGACAGAGTGAGAACGATTTATCGTGATATAAACGCTGAAGTCGTTATTTCTGATTTGTTGGATTCAGATCCCGACATGAAGATATTTAATCCGAAGACCGATTCTATAGATGAAGACGGAAACTGGAAAAAAGAGGAAACAGAGCGTAAAGATCAGGACATTATCTATGTAATGTATACGTCCGGAACAACAGGAATGCCTAAAGGTATTGCCATTAAAGATGAAAATGTAGATAACCTGATCAATACATTCGGTAGTGTTTTATACAGTCGTTTTGAAGAAAACATTAATGTCGGATTGATAGCACCATTTAGCTTTGATACGTCGGTTAAACAGATCTATTGTGCTTTGTATTATGCAAAGACCCTGGTTATTGCTGATAACACGGTAAGGAATTTTGGAAGAAAGATACATGATTTCCATAACAAGCACGCTTTAACAATATGTGATGCGACACCATCTCATCTCAAACTCATGCTTATCCAAAAGTCAAAGCATCCTTCAAAACTTCCGTATCTGTTTATTGGTGGAGAGAATTTACAGTGGAGCATTTTGAAAGAGTACAAAGAGCATATAAATAGAGATTGCACATTTGTGAATCTCTATGGACCAACGGAATGCTGTGTTGATGTTTCATACAACATCATAGAAGATATTACTCATGATCACGGAAGTGTTCCGATCGGGAAAGAATTTGATAACACTACGTTGGTTATTAAGGATGAGAATGGACAAGCCGTTACGAACGATGGGATAGGAGAACTGATAGTTTACGGAAAGCAAGTAGGCTATGGGTATGTAGGAAACAATAGATCAGACGGATACATTTTTAATGATGATGGAATAGCAATAGGGTATAGGACCGGAGATCTGGCTATGTATGACGACGATCACAACATAGTTATTCTTTCTCGAAAAGACAGACAGGTCAAAATTAATGGATACAGAATAGAACTTGGTGAAATTGAAAGCAGGATTAAAGAGTATTGCAGAACACAATGTCACGTTTCTTTCTTTAAAACAGAGAAAAAATCAGGATTAGTTGCATTTGTAGTCAGCGGATCGGATGAATGGAATAAGAATGAATTGAGTGATCATCTGATCAAATATCTAATGCCATACATGATTCCTAAGGAATACATTTTTTTGGATTCAATTCCATTAAACATAAACGGGAAAGTCGATGAGAAAAAACTGCGTGATTTTTACGATGCAGAGAAAAATGGATCGGTAAGCGTAGCAGTTAATGCATGATATTGATCCCCAAATAAAAAGAAAGCTGATAAGGATAAAAATGGAAGAAGAGAATTTTAACAAATCCAAGGACAAGATTATGAGGATACTTAGAAATGCCTCTAAAGCAAAGTACTACAATAAATGCTTTGCTGATCTGAATTTAGATCTGTCCAAGGACATAACTTATGACGATTTTAAAAAGCTTCCGATAATGGACAAGAATAGTTACAATGCCAACAAGTTTGATCTTGTAACGCTTGATATGGATGGGTTTGACCTGAATTACTACAATTCATTGACGAAGGGAAATGAGAAACAGGAATATCTGAAGCGATTCAAGTTGAGATACATGACAACTAGCGGATCGACAGGGCAGCCGTTGGAGGTCTTGAAAGGCTATAACGATGAATACATGGATTATTTCACCTTGAACTATTACAGAAAAAAACTGACAAAATACAATTTCAAGGGTGTATTCGTGTGGGTATGGCCAGAAAATCCAATCATGAGACGTTTCTTAAATGGTGATAGTTCAGATGTTGAAGGAAAGAAGTACAGATCTGAAAACAGATACGGATATAAATATCACATGCATGAGCACTCGGATGAAAACTTCATGGATTTGTATGATTTTCTGATTGAGAAGAAATGCGAATGGATCACTTCATCTCCATCAGTTTTATACAAACTGGCTTGCTTTATCCAGGAGAAACAACTCGAACACATTAAATTTGAGTACGTAGAGTGCCATAGCGAAAAGATGTACGAGTGGCAGGAAGAAAAGATAGAAGAAGTATTCAGTTGTAAACCTGTCAGCATATACAGTTCCAATGAGATCCAGTTCATGGCCGGTATGTGTGAAAACAAACACCTTCACATGTTTAGCAAGGGATGCTTTATAGAGTTTCTGGACAACAACGGTATTAAAGAGGTGTGTGTAACCTCGTTGAATTACTTTGATGTTCCTATCATACGATACAAGCTTGGAGATTGTGGTGACTGGGTTTACGGAGAAACTTGTGATTCTTCACTGGGTAAGCTTCCGTGTTTTACGTTGAACGGTACAAGAGTAAATGACTTGCTGAAGACTAAGAACGGAACAATAATGGAGCCTTTTGTAATCACCGATTCTGTTCATTTGATGTGTAACAAATTCGGATTGGACATAAAACAACACAAGATTAAACAGATGAGCCCGGATTTATTTGCGTTTTATTTCTCTAAGAAAGAAGTAGATTGCGCCAATGAGGAATACAAGAACTATTTGAAGGAGTATCTCACTGCACTTTTGGGATATGACGCAAACGTTGAACTCAATGAGATTGAGGATGTGGAAGAGCTAAAGGACGGAAGAAAGTTCAAATATTTTGAACGATGCTTTTAAACAGAAAACAGTAGAAATACGAGGGAGAAAAAATGGATATTAGTATGGCGAATATTAAGCTGGATCTTAGTGAGAACATTTTCGGTTTTTCTGATGTTATTCGAGAAACGCTGAAGAAAGAAATACAGCTGATAAATCTTTATCCGGATACAAAATGTACTGAGCTTACTGAGGCGATTTCAAAATACTTTGGAGTTGCACCTGGACAGATATCCATCGGAAATGGATTGGATGAGATCATCCTGTCTGTGGCGATATCTAAAAAGTACAAGTCAGTTTTGATACCGGAACACTGCTTTATGGGATATTTTTATTCGTCCGAAATAGCAGGATCGGAGATTCATCTATTGCAGTTGGAAAACTACAAAGTTCCTTTGAAAAAAATATATAGTGAGTTGGATAACATAAATGCGATCTATTTATGTAATCCTCAGAATCCGTTTGGTACGGTTCTGAAATATGACGAGATAGAAGATCTGATCAGAAGATGTGAAGAGAAAAACGTTGATTTGATCCTTGATGAAGCATATATGGATTTTGCTGAGGGAGATGGTGTTTCTTCTGCATTGAAATTGATAAACAAGTATAAAAACCTTTACGTTTTGAGGACCTTTTCCAAAGCATATTCTTTGGCGGGACTTCGTTGCGGCTTTTTAGTATCGGCAGAAGAGAATATAGCAGATTTGGCGGAAGTAAAAAAAGCATTGCCTTTTAATGTAAACAGATTGGCTCAGAAAGCTGCTTGCTGTGCTTTAAGTGATGATTCTTGGGTGAAAAAGAATGTCGAAACATGTAGGCATAACAGAGATCTGTTTATGAAAAAATTGAAAGCCAACGATATTTTCTTCGTAGAGAGTAAAACAAATTTCGTAACGATATACATAGAAAATGCAGACGAAGTATGTCAGAGCCTATGTTCCGATTATCACATAATGGTAAAAAATCTGCGCTCTATGGGATTGGAAAACTACCTTCGTATCGGCATAGGTACAGAAGAGCAAATGGATCATGTAATAAGTGTTATTTCAGGAATCAGAAACAAAGGAGAAAAATAATGAACAGAAAAGAAATAGTTGAGAAAACTATAGAAGTAATAAGATCTGCAATTATTGAAACAGGTGAAGAAACAGATTATGTGAATTCTCTTGTGATTAACGAAGAAACCGATATCTTCAAGGATTTAGGAATGGACTCCATTCAGGTTATGACGGTTATTACTGATCTTGAAGATATATATGATATGGAGTTTGCCGATGAAGATATGGATATGGATTATCTGCTTATTGTGAGTAATCTGGTTGACTCTGTTGAAAGAGGAATCCTTAAAAGTGCCTAAGGGGAAATGATCAGAATATGAGCGAGAAAAAGTGTTCAGAGTATATTGTTGACGAATTAAAAAAGAACGGGATTCATACGGTATTTGGTGTTCCCGGAGTTAATGTCCTGCCGTTGTTTGACAGGATCGAACGTGATGCTTCGATGCATATGATTACAACTAAGACGGAATTGGCATGTTCATACATGGCAGACGGATATGCCCGTGTAAAGGATATGGGGTGTTTTATCTCCACTACAGGCCCTGGTATCGCCAGTGCAGTCAATGGATTGATTTCAAGTTACTATGATTCGATTCCTGTAATTGCACTGTCAGCTCAGGTTAATATCTCGGAATACGGAAAATACGGTATCCAGGAAATGACAGGGTACGGTAGAACTCCGGATGTGCTGAGTATGATGAAACATATTACCAAGGATTGTCATCGTATATTGTCAGCTGATGAGGTAGTCCCTAAGCTTGAACAAGGCATTAAGATCTCTAAGTCTGACAGAAAGGGTCCGGTATATTTCGAAATTGACGAAGAAATCCTTAGAGAAGATTTTAAAGTGAATTCACAGGATATTACTGATTCGGGAAAAAGCAATCCTGATAAAACAGGTGCAACAGACAGTGGAACTGTCATGGATGAAGTTGAAAATCTGCTTGATCAAGGAGAGAGAATAGTCCTGATCATCGGAAATGGAGCCAAAGAAGCAGATATTTCTGATATTGAAGTTGTAGCTGATAAATTCGGAATGGGAATAGTCGCCACTTATTTGGCAAAAGGAAAGATAGATAATCGCAAGGATAATTATCTGGGAGTTATGGGATGCTATGGAAATCGTATCGCGAATTCCAGTATTGAAAACGCAGACGTAATCCTTGTTGTCGGAGCCACATTGAACTATCTTTCTACAGCCGGTTGGACAAATGGAATGGAAAATAAGAAGATCATTCGAGTCGACCTGGATGAAGAGGAACTTAACAGGAATTATAAAGCCGAAATAAAGGTAAAAATGGATGCCAAGAAATTCTTTTCCTTGCTTTCGAAAAGAGTTTCAGGAAGAGAAGATAAACCGTTTTACAGCGACGATTCTGCGCTTCAGGATTATGACTTGGAGAAAGATAAGGACTATTCATTTTCTCCATATAAAGCAATTCAGGTAATAAATCAGTATCTGGATGAAAACTCCATTGTAGTAGCAGATGTTGGTCAAAACTCATATTGGGCTGAGCGTTATATTTCAGTAAACGGAAATAACAATTTTATCGTTAACGGCGGAAATGGATCCATGGGACACGGAGTTGCAGCTTCGGTTGGTGTCCGTTGCGCTCAAAAGGAAACTAATCCGCAAGGAAAAGTGTTCTGTATATGCGGAGACGGTGGATTTATGATGATGGGAAATGAATTGAGTACCGCATCCAAGAACGACATAGATGTTATTTGGATCTTGTTTAACAACGGTTCTTTGGGAACGCAAGAGGCGTGGTGTAAAGGACATGAATATGTTGTTGATTGCAGTTGCTCCGGTGTGGATTTCGTAAAGTACGCTAACTCACAGGGTGTTGACGGTTATAAAGTCGATAGTGTTGAAGAATTGGAAAACGCCCTGTCACTGGCTGTGACAAGTGGCAGATCAACACTGATAGATGTTCGGCTTTCTAAAGAAATAATACCCAAATCGTATTATGGCGCGAAAACAGTAGAAGCCAAAAGATAAGAAGTGTTTCGGAATGAGAAATGTACAGTTGATATAACAAAAGGAACCATGATGAATAGCGTTATCGAATTGAAAAGTGTTGATAAAGAGTTTAAAGTTCTGAACAGACATGAAGGCCTAAAAGGCAGTTTCAGAGATCTGTTTTCGCGCGATTATAAAATCGTAGAGGCGGTTAAAAACGTTTCTATGACTATTGAAGCCGGAACAATTGTCGGATACTTGGGACCTAATGGTGCAGGAAAATCAACAACGATAAAGATGATGACGGGAGTACTGCAGCCAACACGAGGAGAGATTCTCGTAAACGGACGTGTTCCGTATAAAAACAGAACTTCTAATGCGCAAAATATAGGCGTTGTTTTTGGTCAGAGATCTCAACTTTGGTGGTCACTTCCACTCATAGAATCATTCAAACTTTTGAAGGATATATACAAGATAAGCGACAAAGATTATAAAGATATGCTTGCTTTATATGAGTCGCTTGTCGATATAAAAGAACTGTATTCAAAGCCTGTTCGACAAATGTCTCTTGGACAAAGGACACTAAGTGATATCCTGGCTGCTTTTCTTCATAATCCTCCTATCGTTTTTCTTGATGAACCGACAATTGGTCTTGATGTGTCAATGAAGGCTAAGATTAGAGATCTGATCAAGGCGCTGAATAAAGAGAAAAATACAACAGTCATCCTTACTACGCATGATATGGGTGATGTAGATGCACTCTGTGAAAGAATAATCATCATTGATAAAGGGACGATGCTTTATGATAACGATATCGAACACTTGAGAAACTTTTTCGGTGCATATCGAACACTCAAGATAAGGACTAATAAAAACACTGAAGTCGTCTCCGAAGAAGAAGCAAATGAACAATTGGAAATCATAAAAAGTAAAGTTGCTTCTAAGTTTCCCGATAATGATTTCATTTATGGAACAGAGGAAGGTTGGTATTCCATCTTATTAGATGACTCCAAGATTCATTTGATGAAAGTATTGTCATTTCTGCAAGAACAGATGACGATCTATGATGTGCGTCTTGAGGAGATATCGACAGAAAGTGTAATAAAGAAAATATATGAAGACTCCGAGAGAATGAAAAAACAGGAAAAGGCGGAAGTAAGTCATGAGAGTTAGGGCTTGGTTTTCGCTGACAAGAGCTTCTATAATGGAGTTTTTACAGTTTAGGTTGAGTGCGTTAGTAATGTTTCTCGGAAACATTATCTATCTCATAGTGATCTATAATCTGTGGAAAGCAATATTTGCATCCGTTGATAATGGTATTGTCAATGGAATGTCGTTTAATGATACGATGATCTACTTGGTGTTGGCGTCGGCTCAGTTTACCTTTATGGAAGCATATTTGGTATGGGAAATGGGAAGATCAATTCAAAGTGGAAGAATCGTACTTGAGCTATTAAAACCGATCCCGATCGAGCAGTACAAATTGTTCGGAATTGAAGGCGGCAATATAGCAGCTTTTGTGGTAACTTTCATTCCTACGTTTATTATTGTTCAGGTAATAACAAAAGGTGCGATCCCGATGGGAATAAATCTTGTCTATTATCTTGTTGCAGCTACGCTTGGTATGCTCATAAATTTCTCGATTGATTTTCTGATAGGAACAGTCTGTTTGTATACCGAATCAACGTGGGGAATAAACATAATGAAACAGGTGGTTGTCCTGTTTTTGTCCGGAGCCGTTGTTCCGTTGGCTTTTTTTCCTGATAAACTCAGGGCATTGGCATTGTTTTTGCCGTTCCAAGCTATATATAACACTCCGCTGACTTTCCTGACTTCCAATGAACTGACAACGATGAATTCAATAAAAATGCTTGGAGTACAAGCGATCTGGGTCGTCGTGCTATTTGTTTTGGCTAAGTTGTTCTGGCATTTATCGGAAAGAGTTATCACTGTAAACGGGGGCTAAATGCGGATGAAACTTAGAATAAAATGCTGTTTCCTAATGATGAAGGAGAGAAATTGTAATGAGTAAACTCGGGTTTTACTTGAGAATATACGGAAAGATAATAGTTCAGGATGTAAAGAGCAAGATGAGCTATCGTTCGGATTTCATTATTTCGATTATCGGAATATTGCTGACCGACGCTTCGGAACTTCTTGCATTCTATATCACGTTTTTGAACTTCCCGAGTGTATGTGGATGGACATATCATGAAATGCTGTTTTTGTATGGCTTTTCTCTGATAGCGCTTACACCTCTTCAATGTCTCTTTGATAACAACTGGAATCTGAGACATTATGTGTATGACGGAGATTTTATAAAGTACTGTTTTAGACCGATCAACATATTCTTTTATTTCATATCCGAAGACTTTGATACGAAGGGAATTGGCCAGTTTTTAGTCGGATTGGGAACGCTCATTTATGCTTGGAGAAAGCTTGGACTTTCGGTCAGCTTTATAAGTATAGCATTGCTTGTTGTTGCTTTGTTCTCAGCTTCGCTTTTCATGATCGCGATTATGAATATTGCAGCGGCAACTTGCTTCTATCTGACGAATTCCGGATATGTTATTGGAACTATGAGTAAATTCAGAGATTATGCTAAATACCCGATAACGATTTTTTCAACATTTTTCAGACTGATATTTACTTTCATCATACCCATAGCTTTTATTGCCTACTATCCCAGCTTGGTAGTATTACGACCGGAAAATATACCTCTTCTTACGTGGTTTTCACCGGTTTATGGAATATTCTTTTTCTACATTTCATACAAGGTCTGGATGTTAGGAGCCAGCAAATACTCGGGTACGGGATCGTAAAAAAATAATAAATGAAAAGCGATTCTTAGGAAAACTGCTTTACAGTAAAGGAGAAATAAATGAACAGAGAAGAAGCTAGAAGAAGAGCCGAAGAGCTTGTTGAGCAAATGACCGTTGAGGAATTGGCTTCACAACTCAAGTTTGATTCGGAACCAATAGAGAGATTTGGTATTCCGGAGTATAACTGGTGGAACGAAGGTCTGCACGGTGTTGCTCGAGCAGGCGTAGCTACTGTATTTCCTCAGGCAATAGGTATGGGAGCAACATTTGATGATGACCTTCTTCAAGAGATAGGCGATGCGATTTCTACAGAAGCCCGTGCAAAGTATAATATGCAGGTTGCCCACGATGATAGAGATTTATATAAAGGCATTACATTATGGGCACCAAATCTAAATCTGTTTAGAGATCCGAGGTGGGGACGTGGACATGAGACGTATGGAGAAGATCCGTTCCTCATCGGAAAACTTGGAGTTAGATTTATTAAGGGGCTTCAGGGAGACAAAGAATATTTGAAAACTGCAGCGTGTGCAAAGCACTTTGCGGTTCATTCCGGTCCTGAAGCTGTAAGACGTCATTTCGATGCTAAGGTAACTCAAAAAGATCTGTGGGAAACATATCTTCCTCAGTTTGAGACTTGTGTTGTTGATGGAAAAGTAGAAGCTGTAATGGGCGCATATAACCGAACGAATGGTGATCCTTGTTGTGCTCATCCGTATCTGATGAATGAAGTACTTAGAGGAAGATGGAAATTTGAAGGTCACTACCTGTCTGATTGCTGGGCTATAAGAGATTTTCATGAAGAACATAAGATTACTTCTCGTCCTGAGGAAAGTGTAAAACTTGCTCTTGAGAACGGATGTGATCTGAACTGCGGATGTACATACCAAAGAATACTTGATGCATATAAAGAAGGACTTATCGAAATCGATGTTCTTAAAAGATCTGCAACGCGTGTTTTAACCACCCGTTTTCTTTTGGGAATGTTTGATAAGACTGAATTTGATGATATTCCTTTTGAAAAGGTTGAATGCAAAGAGCATCTTGAACTTGCATCTCGTGCTGCAAGGGAAAGTTTGGTACTGCTGAAAAATGATGGAATTCTTCCTCTCAAAAAAGATTCGATTAAGACCATAGGTGTTATTGGACCTAATGCTAATAGCCGTCTTTCACTGATTGGAAATTACTATGGTACTTCTTCAAGATATATTACTGTTCTCGAAGGAATCCAAGATTATGTAGGAGATGAAGTCCGAGTTTTATATTCAGAAGGATGCCATTTGTTTGGTAAGAAGGTACAGCGTATGTGTAAGCCGGGAGACAGATATGCTGAGGTAGCTACGATAGCTCAAATGTCAGATGTTGTTGTACTTGTTCTAGGTTTGGATGAAACATTGGAAGGTGAAGAGGGTGATACTTGCAGTGAGTATAGTTCGGGAGACAAGATGTCACTTAAACTTCCGCCATCTCAGATCGAACTTCTTGAAAAGATTGCTGAGACAGGCGTTCCTTTTGTTGTTTGTATGATGGCCGGAAGTGCTTTGGATCTCGGGTATGCTGATGAGAAAGCTAATGCGGTAATTCAGGCCTGGTATCCAGGAGCAAGGGGAGGAAGAGATATTGCTCAAATGATTTTTGGAGATTTTTCTCCTTCCGGTAAGCTTCCGGTTACTTTTTATAGAGATCTTGATGGGTTCCCTGAGTTTGATGATTATTCGATGAAAGGCAGAACATACAGATATCATGAAAAAGAACCACTGTACCCTTTCGGATACGGACTGACATACGGAAAAGTTAATATTGTTAATGCAGAATTAGTTGAAAACAAGACTTTCTCGGAGGCTTCAAAAGACGGAGTCAGAATTAAAGTGAGCGTGACTAATGAATGCGATCGTGATATTGAAGAAGTGATTCAGATTTATGCTCATGTAAATAATACGGATGATGAAGTTCTTAATAGTAAACTTTGTGGCTTTAAGAGAATTTCTATTGGCAAAAAAAGCAGTAAGGATTTCTTGATCGATATATCGCACAAGACATTTGAGACTGTTAATGAAAATGGCGAAAGGGGTGTTACTGGAGATAGTGCTGATCTGTACATTGGGTTTGGTCAACCTGATGAAAGAACAGAGAAACTAACAGGGCAAAAAGCCCTTAAAATCAGCATTTGAATAGACAACGAAATAGTGATAAAATGACTAGGCTTTTTAAAAAAAATAATAATAATAATATATAAGGAGACACCAATATGGTTAGGATAAGCAAGTTTAGTTATGAGAACCCAAGGTTCAAAAATCTGACTAACAGAGGAAGCGGAATTCCTGAAAGTGTTGAGCAGGTTGTAAAGGGTGTAATTGCCGATATTCGTGAAAGAGGAGATGAGGCATTACACGAATACATGAAAAAGTTTGATGGTTCTGATATAGATGAAATCGGTTTGATGGTATCAGATGAAGAGTTTGAAATTGCAAAGAAAAGCGTTTCAGAGGAATTCAAAAAATCTGTTAAGGAAGCATGTGATAACATAATCAAATTCCACAAGAAGCAGTTGAATCTGGGTTATGAAGAAACATATGATGACGGAGTAGTTCTTCAGAGAAAATATAAGCCAATAGAAAATGTTGCCGTAACAGTTCCATCAGCGAATGGCGCACTTATTTCTTCGTTGTATATGAATTTGATTCCGGCAGTTGTTGCAGGAGTTCCAAATATTTATGTATTGTCCAAACCTAGGAAGGACGGAACAATAGACGAACATCTTTTGTATGTAGCTGATTATCTCGGAGTAAGAAATTACTATAAGATCTGTGGCTCTCAGGGATTGGCAGCTGTAGCTATCGGAACTGAAACAGTAAAAAAAGTTGATGCAGTACTCGGACCTGGTAATAACTATACACAGATGGCAAAGAAGTTGTTGTATGGTCAGGTTAAGATCGACTCATTAGCTGGTCCTTCAGAAATAGCTATTATTGCTGATGATAGTGCTAATGCAACATTTATTGCGGCAGATATGATGTCTCAGGCAGAGCACGGAACCGGATTTGAAGCCAGCACCACTTTCTGCCTTTCTGAAGAGAAAGCAAATGAGATCAATGCTGAGATAGAAAGATTAACCAAAGAGAATAATTTGGTTGCTGCTACGGAGAGAACTTTTGAAAACTATGGAGATATTTTTGTAGTTGATGATATTGAAGATGCTATAAAGGCTGTTAATATGATCGCTCCGGAGCACGCTGAGGTAATCTGCAAATCCGCTGAAGAAGTTGCTGAAAAGATAGTTAATGCTGGAGCAGTATTTGTCGGAGCATATAGCACTGAGCCGGTAGGAGATTATTATTGCGGTTCAAATCACATTTTGCCAACATGTGGAACAGCAAGATTTTCTGCTGGAATGTCTGTTAACGAATTCTTGAGAGGTTACAGTGTAATCAAATATACAGAAGAAGCTCTCAAGAAAAATGCAGACAGTATTATCAAACTTGCAGAAACAGAAAAACTATATGCACATGCACTTGCTGTGAAGGTAAGAAAATAATCTAAAACTTCAAACAGAAGATGCTATTTGTTTTTCTTATCTGATATAGAAAGACATTCGGTTTTTTATGGATTCAAACGGCATAATAATGCCATCTATTAGGTCGTGCGAGTAGGTAGTAAGAGTAGAGAATAAGACAAAGCACAAAGTTGAATTTATCCTGATTTATTATTGAAGCATGATCTAATGGCTATGGCATGTTATGCCGTTTTTTTGGCAAAAATCGCTGAAAACAGGCTTTTTTACTCCATTTTTGTACGAACAGATTAGCTTTTTGGTGGGCAAATTATCCATGAAAACCAATTGATCTTTATACGGATTTTGCAGATGCAAACAGATGAATAGTGTTTTTAATCAACAGCATAAAGATATGCTGATTTAGCGTTTATTGGAAGATAAAATATAACCTGGTATTGTTTCGGGTTTTATCTGCGAAGAGCAGGAGGAAAAAGATGACTGAAAATAAATACACGATAAGTATTGGAGTGATAACACATACACCATACTTGAATAATTACAAGACTCTCATGGATGAGTTAGTTGCACAGATCAAGAATTATAAGGATGTTGAAGTAGTCGCGTTAGTTCAAACTCCTTTGGAATTTGAGAAAAAGTATGAGGGAGAAAACATATCCGAATACATCACTTCAAACACAATGAGTCCTTCCGAAGCCAGAAACTTCATTATCTCTCATACTAAAGGGGAATGGATCGCTTATATTGATGGTGACTGCGAAATTGGTGAGAGATATGTGGAAGCATTAAAGGATTCAGTATGCACAGTTTCCGAAGATGAAGCCGCAATTCAAGGAAGTGTATTGGCAAGTTCGGTTTCAAGATTTGGAAGATATGAATACATTTATGATGTTATTTCGCTATTGGAAATTGAATCAGATAAAGCCAAGAGCTTCTTTAAGACCAAGCTCAATGAGGAAAACCAACAATTGAAACATTATTATGCGAAAAAGGAAATTGGCGAGGTAAGAAAACTTCAGGGCTTCAATTTTGCTATTAGTCGAAAGACTATTCAAGAAATAGGCGAGTTTAATGAAGAGATTGAAACTGCAGAAGACAGAGACTATTCTTTGAGAATAATAGACAGCGGAAAGCGAATTAAATTTTCTCCTCTTATGGAAGTGTATCACGGATATAACATGACTCTCAAAAGAATTCTTGTGAGAAAAAAATGGCATGCTATCGGTTGTGCTGAACTTCGAAAGAGAAATGATGAGATATATGACTCCAACATTCCTCATCGAATCAAATATGCACTGATCATGTTTTGGAACTGCAAAAAGATTGATTTTCTTATTTACAGAATCAGTGCAGATATTGTTTTTTGGCATTATGTGAAAAAGTTGATGAAGGGAACGGGGTGTGCAGCATGATAGGAGAAATTGAATTATTTAACGGACTCAGTATGGATCGTATAGGTTCATTTGAATCGATGAGCATAGATATAATCTATATTCCGCCAAAGAATGTGGAACCATTGTGTTATCACGATGAGTGCGATGAATTTTTGTATGTCGTTGAAGGGGAACTGGACATCAATATTGGTGATGATATTAAGACCTGCAAAAGAGGTGAATATGTTTGTGTTCCCAAAGGAACGAAACATGGCAGTGTAAACACGACAGATGATACTGTTAAATTAATGGCTATATGTTCGCCTTCATATAAAACTGAATATCATCATTGGTGTGATGCCGATAGGTAATCGATAGTCCCAGAAGATATTGCCGAATAATCCATACAAACCAGCTTATAAAGATGGGTAGGGGATGCTTTGGCTATAAACACGGAAATTTCGGAAAAATAACTCAGTTTAAGGAAAGGAGTTGTATATGAAAGGTTTAATTTTATCTTGTGGTTCCGGTAGCAGATTAGCTCCGTTTACCGAGAATACGTCTAAGGCCATGGTTCCATATATGAATCATAATGCATTGTATTATCAATGCTTGATGTTTAAGAAGTGGGACATAACTGAAATAACGGTTTTCTATGATAAAGGCGATGAATCAGATTTTTATGACTCAGTAAAGGATCTGGATATAAAGCTTGAAGCAGTTCACTTAAAGAAAGGTTGGGAGAATACCTGGAGAAAAGCTGCTGAATTGTTTTGTGACGATACTGTAGTTATAGTCAACTGCGACATGATGTTGCCATATGATTATGAGAAAGTAATAAAAGAACACATTTCGGCTGGAAGTTCGCTTTCTTTGGCTTGTAGTGGAAGTGAGTACAATATGTACGGGCAATTGGCTAAGTTATTGTTCATTCGAGAGAATGAAGATGGAGTATATTTCCATTCAGGTAATTACACTCCTGATACGACTGTAGTCAGAGAAGTCGGAATGAGTGTGGTTTCTGGAGAAGTTTTACGACTTGTAAATGAGATGAGATTTGATGGCGTTGATCCATGGATAGATAGTCTTATCCCATTAGTCCTTGAAAAGAAGATGAAAGTACAATGCGTTAGAGTTAATGCAACTTGTCAAGATATCGGAACATGGAGAGGCTTGCAGACTGCTTACCAACATCCGATTATTGAACATATTGGAAAAATCAGCAAAGTTCTCAATAACCTGATAGAGGAAAATTCAATTGTTGAAAACGAAGCGGATCTGGATAATGTCATTGTCATGAAGAACTGCATCGTAAAAAAGGGCGTCAAACTTAAGAATGCAATAGTATTGCCGGGAAGTGTCATAGAGTACGCTGAAGATAAAAAGATAATATTCGTATAAAGGAGAAACCATATGATTAAACACCTGTATTTTTTTGATGACCTTACCTATCATATTGAGAGAATATGTAAGGAAAAGGAAATGGGAAATGATGAGATCGGAGAGATCAAAAGAAACATTTGGAAGTATTTGAATGAAGCTTTTGGCGATCTGGATATGGCAAATCAGGACTATGTCTTGGTTAGCTGGGACCATGTCAGTGCAGAATTGGGAGACAGATTATTCCGTGCACAGAAGAAATATGATGTTATTATTTCACAGGGATGTAATGGTGATTATGCTATGCAATCTTTCAGTGAAATGTATAAAAATAAATACGGATGTACAATTGCGGATGAATTAAGAAATGTAAGAACTGCTCGCTTCTTAACTGATGAGAATGATCCTTTCTACTCTGAATTTACTATTGGAGTAAGTAAAGGAAGTTCATTGTTACAGCAGTGTAAGGACATAGTAGATGACTGTGTTACAAAAGAAGGAAAACTAAAGATAGCTGTTTTCGATGATTGTATTCAGACCGGAAGATGTACAAAGTCTGTTGTTGATGATGTTGAGCAGCTGCTGGAAACTGCAAATATAGATTACGAACTTGATGTCTTCGGATTTATATTCTGTGAGGACACCATGAACAGGTTTAACAAAGAAGGATACTTTGTTGAAGCAGGTACAATGCTCAGAGGAAAGACTTATCCGGATGATTGGGATCATGATATTTATTTCTTGAAAGACTTGTTCTTGAGCAGTGCTATTCGCTTCTCTAATGGCCATTCTGTGGCTTATTGTGATATTGATTGGTACTTGGAGATCTTCCCGATGACTAAAGACTTAAAAAACAATAGTTTTATCAGACTGAGAGAATACCTGAGGTCTGTCAATTTGTTAGATGATCTGGAAGCTTTATAAGGTGCATGAAAAGCTCTCTATAAATTAAGATCTTTGTTAGTTATTTTCAAAAAGCAGTTCCTGCATCGGAACTGCTTTTTTGAGATAATTATTTCATTGTCCATTCATTTATGAAACTGTTCAGTGCCTCTTCTTCATTTTCTTTTAATTCTCGGATATGGTTAATAATTCGATCTTTCAATTTGTCTGTTTTAACCATTTTATACTTGATGGCTAATGTGAATATCAGTTTTGCCTTGGCGGTTATTTGATCAAAAGCATTCAGATCTACATTTACCAAATTGAATTCGTCACATATTTTCGTTATTCGTTCAGTGATGATGGTTTTATGTTCCCATAACAATCTAAAAGGTCTTATGTCCAAAACATCCTCAGAGGTTGTCAATTCTAATACCCTGATTATTTCGTCATAGCAATGAATACCGTAAATGTATTCAGGAACAAACTTAGGTGTGTATGGTTTAACACTGATAGAATGATGATCTTCTGATAGAATTGATCT